>JAQCKL010000191.1 GCA_027592485.1 Cyanobacteriota bacterium | reverse complement strand
TGACGACGATGCCCAGGGCAAAGCTGCACCACCGATAGGCTGGTGAGGGTAGTGGTGAGTTGAGATCGCAGCGGCCCTAGCCGCCGATCCGCTACACAGTGGGAAGATGGGCCAGGGAACTGCTCTAGGGATTGCACCTGCAAGAGCGCATTACTCAAGGTGTCAATGAATTGAGACTGCTGGTTAGGGGGAACAGAGTCGAGGAGTGCTGCGATCGCCACCACCCGCTCCCCAAACGCGGCCATCATGGCCTGGGGATTTTCCCAGCGCTGATACCGTTGGTGTCGCCACTCAAATAGCCATCCCGTGGTTCCTTGGGCGGCTAAAACCCCGACGGTAATAATCACCAGCAACCGCCCCCGCATGCCACGAGGCCAAAATCGACGACCCCGCGCCCCCGAATGCCACGGGGCGTGGGGCCATTGCGGAGCGCGATCAGTCGGTGATTTTGGCGGCGTTGGCGGCGTCATGGTCAAGTCCCCAACCGATGAACGGTCGGGGTAAATAAATAGCCACCCCCCCGCACCGTTTTAATCAATATCGGCTCCTTCGGATTGGGTTCAATCTTGCGCCGCAGGCGACTGAGCTGCACATCAATGCTGCGATCAAATCCCACCGCCCCGTAACCCTTGGTTTGTTCCAGCAGTTGATCGCGGGTTAGCACCCGTTGAGGATGTTCCACAAAGGCCAACAACAAATCAAACTCCCCCGCTGTCAGGGACACCAAGGTGCCGCCCTGGGGGTCTGAAGTAGGGCCAACCGCGCGCAGTTCCCGCCGCCCGACATCCAAGAGCCAGCTTTCAAAGCCAAACTGGGCTGTCCCTAGCCCAGGAGCGCTAGGGGATATTGCAGCGGACTGACCATAATCGAACCGCCGCAGCACTGCCTTAATGCGAGCCAGGAGTTCCCTCGGGTTAAAGGGTTTGGTGACATAGTCATCGGCCCCCATTTCTAGGCCAATAATCCGATCCATATCCTCATCCACAGCGGTCAGCATGATGATCGGCAAGGTAGAGCTGGCCCGCAGTTGCCGACAGAGCGTCAGGCCATCCTCTCCTGGCAGCATCACATCCAACACCATCAGGTCATAGGGGTGAGTGGCTAACTGCTGATGCATCTCGATGCCGTCGGCAACGGCGGTGACTGGGTAGCCGTGCTTTTGCAAAAAGGTGGACAACAAGTCACGGATTTCGAGATCGTCATCAACGATCAAAATGTGGGGAAAATCTGCCATGGCTTGATCATAAGGGCCGATTGGGTGAACGGTTTGGCCGTTCTATTGCAATCGGTAACAGCATATTTCAGAGCAGAGAACAGCCGATACGAGATCGCAATTCTCTGACATCAACCTGCAATCGCCGCCGTCTAGGGTTTGAATATGAACCGTTTGAACCGCTGATGCGGAACATCACCATGAATCGAAATCGCATGATTACCCTGACCCTAATCGCCGGTATGGGACTGGTTGGCCTCGGTGCTACGAGCCACCAATTAGCCGCCGCCCATGACAGGTCGCAAGGTCGCCCTGGCGGGTTCGGACCCATGGGCCATCTCTGTGACGACAACGCCAGCGACAAACTAGAGCGGGTCTCGGCCTATCTCTCATCGGAGTTAGACCTCACCGCTGATCAAAGCCAAAAATGGGACGCTGTTACCCAAGTCGTCCAAGCCAGTGATGTATCGGCCCTCTGCTCAGCCGCCACTGAGGTAGACGACAGCGCGATCGCCAAGCTCAACCACCTAGAAACCACCTTGACCGCCAGCCTCAATACGGTGCAGCAGGTAAAGCCCCCCTTCGAGACCTTCTATGGCTCCTTATCAGAATCCCAACAACAAACCCTCAATCAGTTAATGTCTCGCCGCCATCGAGGCCGTCATCAAGACCGTCATCAAGACCGTTAACCCCTGCCTCTGCTTTGCAATGGACACCGCAATTAACACCGGCGAATCATGACCACAGTCACCACCCAAGTCCAGATCAACGCCAGCCCAGAGATTGTCTGGAAAATGCTCAAAACCCTGCATGCCTTGCACGGGCAACCGGAAAACCGCTCAGAACAACCCGCCCACAGAGGACGGGGGAGAGGTCATTGCCATCATCGGGGGCGGTTACGCTCTCTTGGGCAAGACATCACCTGGCAACCTGAACGAGGTTTTGAGGCCACCCTAGGGGCACGGGGCCCCATTCATTCGGGTCAGCTCCAGTTGGCCTTGGCCCCGGAAGCCACACAAACGATCGTCACCCAGACCCTGGACTACGAGCCCAATCCCCATCCGATGTTGCGATTGCGAGGACAATCATTGCCTAATCGCATCCAACGCCATCTAGAGGATCATTTGCAACAGCTCAAAACTGCCGCCGAGATGTTCGTCAATCCAGCCAGTTCAGGTTTCATGGCAACCGTGCCTATCGACTCACCCCCTGCCATCTAACAGGGGTAGGGGGCAAGGACAGAACCGTCAATAACTGAATTCAAGACCATAGATAGTCTGCTCAAACGATCCTGAATCGCGCCATTCCTTCCGTAGTCTGATGTAACAATCCTTACAGATAGAATTCAGCATGGCTGGGGCTGGGTAGCCGACTCCTCCGCCCCATCCCTGGGCATAATATCTGAGGGAAAGAAATGATGGGGGTAACTCCACAGCAGCAACGGGCTCGTAGGCCAGGGGAAAAGGCGTGTTCAAGGTTGCGGTTGGCCACAGTACAGATTTAGAGTCAGCTGACGCGATCGCCGAAGTGCTCGCCCAATGTCAAGGGGAACTGGTAGATATCACCCCTACAGCCGGTGTCTTGCTGGCCGCGATCGACTTTGACCATAAACTGATTTTGGATCAGGTTTTAGAGACCTACCCCGATCTAGCCTTGATCGGCGGCACCACCGATGGTGAGATCTCATCCGTGCTGGGGTTTGAGCAAGACTCCCTCACCCTAATGCTGTTTTGCTCCGACCAGGTTCACATCACAGCGGGCATTGGCACCGATGTTTCCGCAGATGTCCCAGGGGCCACCCAAAGCGCGATCGACCAGGCGAAAGTATCCCATTCAGACCCGATTCAGTTTTGTCTGACCCTGCCCGAGAGCCTGACCACCAGCGCCGTGCAGATTGTCGAGAGTCTCAAGGACCAGCTCGGTCCCCAAGTCCCCATTTTTGGCGGACTAACCGCCGATCAATGGCGTTTCAAATACACCCATCAGTTTTGTCAAGATCAGGTTTATAGCGATGCCGTACCGGTCTTATTATTTTCAGGCCCGGTGCTGTTTTCGCACGGTATTGCCAGTGGCTGGCAGCCGATTGGTAAGCGAGGATGCATCACCCGTGCCGTCCAAAACGTGGTGTATGAAATCAATGATCAACCGGCCCTCGATTTCTATAAGTACTATCTAGGCCCCGTGCCCCCCTCTTCGGAATATCCCCTGGCGGTCTATGAACCCAGCGGTGAGTTGTCCTACATGCGGGCACCGAGCGGCATCTATGATCCCGAGGCGGGCAGCATCACCTTTTTTGGTGATATCCCCGAAGGGGCCACCATCCAAATTACTGAGACCAGCCGGGATCAGATTTTGGCAGCGTCTCAAACCTCCATGCAGCAAGCTTTACAGAGCTATCCAGGCAAGTCTCCTGCCGCTGCCTTGTTTTTCTCCTGCGCCAGCCGTCGCCAAATTTTGGGCAGCCGCACGGGCGAAGAATATAAACTGATCGAGGCCGGGGGCAACCACACCTTTCCGAGCTGCGGGTTTTACACCAATGGTGAAATTGCACCTCTAGAAAATAAGGGCTCGACCTATTTCCATAATGAAACCTTCATCACGGTCCTCCTAGGAGATACTTGAATTGTGGTCGATAGTTTGCATCCGAATGACATAGAGCGTAAACCAGAAACAGCGTATCTGGAAAAAATTCGCGCGTTAGAAAAAGCCAATCGGGTTTTGCAAAAAAAGCTGGACCGCACCCAAACCGATCTGATCAAGCTGGAAGAAACCAACGAGAAAAAAGAATTTCTACTGCGCAAGATCATTCAGGATCTGAATCAAACGGAACAGCAATTACAGAATTTAGTGGCTGGGACTGCCGCTACCACCGGCCAAGACTTTTTTCCTGCCCTGGTCCGCCACATCGCAGAAACCTTGGGTGTTGCCTATGCCGTCGTCACTGAGCAAGTGGGCAACGAACTGCATACGCTGGGATTCTGGGCCAATGGGGCGCTACAAACGTCCTTTGCCTATCATGCGGCCCAAACACCCTGTGAACGGACGTTACAGGAGGGCCAATTTTATTGTGAACGCTCCGTTCAGCAGCAGTTTTATCCTGAGGATTTAGACCTAGCGGCCATGGGGGCAGAAAGCTACCTGGGTGTTGCCTTGCACAATAGTCACGGCCAGGCCCTGGGTAACCTGTGCATCCTTGACCAGCAGCCGATCCAAAATCCGCAACGGGCCGAGGAAATTCTGCGGGTTTTTGCGGCCCGTGCCTCTGCCGAACTAGAGCGTCAACGGGCCAAAATCTCCCTAGAACAACTCAACCAGGATCTGGAAGCCACCATTGAAGAACGGACTGCGGCATTATATACCAGTGACGCTCAAATTCGCGCCATTATTGGAGCAATTCCAGATTTGCTTTTGCGAGTCACCCTAGATGGCACCTGCTTAGACTACCTACATGTTCATCATCAAGCTGGGGAGTTTCTGCCCATTAGCCAACACCTCTCAGAAGTGCTAACTCCAGACTTATTAGCTCAACAACTGGAGAGGATTGAGCAAGCCATTGTTACCAAGCAAGTGCAGATTTACGACCATGTCCTTCAGAAAAATGGTTGTGCGGCCTATGAGGAAGTTCGAATTAGTCCGCTGAGCGACAATGCCGCCCTGGTGATGGTCCGGGACATTACTCAGCGGAAGCAGTCTGAACAGGCCCTCAGAAAATCTCAGTTGGACTTGCAAAATACTCAGTTGCAAATGGCCCAACATGAAAAAATGGCCTCGCTGGGCAATTTGGTGGCAGGGGTTGCCCATGAAATCAATAATCCCTTGGGCTTTCTGAATGGCAGCATCAATAATGCCAAAGACTATGCTGAGGATCCACTCGGCCATCTCGCCCTATATCAGCAACACCACCCCAATGCTGCTGCCCCGGTGCAAAAACATGCGCAAAAAATTGATTTGGAATTCGTGGAGACGGACTTTCCCAAGTTACTCAGCTCCATGAAGGAAGCAACCGCTCGAATTAAAGCCATCAGCACCAGCCTGCGCACCTTCTCCCGTGCGGACACGATCGATAAAATTAGCGCCGATTTACATGAGGGTCTGGAGAGCACCCTGCTGATTCTCAAATACCGCCTCAAAGCCAATGAGTATCGCCCCGCCATTGAAGTGCTGCGAGATTATGGGGAGTTACCGCCGGTCGAATGCTTTCCTGGTCAGCTCAACCAGGTGTTTATGAATATTCTGGCGAATGCGATCGATGTGTTTGACGAGACAGCCCAGAAACTATCCTTTGAAGAATTAGAGGATCAACCCCAACAAATCACTATCCAAACGGCTGTGGCGGCAGGCAAAGAAATCGTAGAGGTCTGCATTCGTGATAACGGTGCGGGGATGTCGGCAGCGGTGCAAGCGCAGATTTTCGATCGCTTGTTTACCACCAAGGAAATGGGGAAAGGAACGGGGTTAGGGTTAGCGATCGCCCACCAAATCGTCACCCAAACCCATGGCGGTAGCCTGGAAGTGCAGTCTGAGGTGGATCGAGGCACTGAGTTTCGCATCCGACTACCGATTTCTAGTTGAGCCAGAATAAGTTTTTAGGGAAGGCATCAATGCGGGGAGCATGTCAGGTTTGCGGCCCTCACCCTTTTCTTGTATGCCAAAGGCTTTAAGCCCTCTCCCAGAACGGGCTACTGTTCATACACATCTCTGAATTAAGCGACATGAGCCGATCCCCCGCTGTCGCCGCCCCCTTGTCAAGGGGGCTATTCACGTTTTGGGCTGGGATGCCCCCCTTGTCAAGGGGGGTTGGGGGGATCAAACCCATGAATCCACTTAGCCGTTTACTTGTGTATAAGCAGTAACCCAGAACGGGAGAGGACTTTGAATCTGGGCTCCCCTTCTCTGTCGGCGGTCCAGAAGTTTTGTCAGTTAATCAGGTCGCTGGCTTTGGCTGTTGGGTCTACAGGAGCTACAGGAGCTACAGAAGTAATATTCAGGCATCTTTGTCATCCCGCTTTGTCCTTGAAGAGAGTGCCTTTTTGCCAAGAGCCTCCATGCTGAACGCAGGTGTGCTGACTTTTCAGGAATTTGCCGTGGGAGAATCTCTGCCACTGGCTACCGTGCAAGCAGCGGTGTTTGAGTTTTTGCAAAACCGAGACGATGGGGTGGTTTTTGGCGCACAAGCCATCAACGCCTGGGTTAGCGAGCCCCGCATGACTCAAGACATCAACCTCATGGCTCTGAATGCCGCCGAACTGGCCGAAGCGATTCGTCACATGCTGTCCCAGCGGTTTCAGATGGCGGTGCGGGTGCGAGCCGTGAAAGCGGGGCTGGGGTACCGGGTGGATCAACTCCAGAAAACCGGAAATCGTCATCTAGTTGATATTCGCGCCATCGATCAACTGCCTGCCTATGAGCAAATTGAGCAGGTGCGCATCTTGGCCCCGACGGAGTCATTGCGTTCTACCAACGGCGCAGCAAGCCCAAAGCCGGGACCGATTGGCGTGATATCGCCATGTTGTTGCTCACCTTCCCCCACCTCAAGCAGGATCCGGGTCCGGTGACCAGTGCCCTGTTGCAGGCAGGGGCCAGTGCCGAGGTGTTAGCGGTTTGGCGAGACTGGGTGCAGCAAGACCTGCAACCCCTTGGTGATGACAACGACTTTTAAGGCACCGGTGTGAAGGCATTGATGTTGTTGCCCAGAGCATTGTGGGAGCGCCCCCTAATCTACCCAGCTATGCTGAGTCACGGTCAACCAAGAATGGGCAGACAAATGGAGAATTCTGTCCCTCGACCCACTTCAGACTGCACAGTCAAGCTGCCGCCATGTTTTGCTTCCATAATTTGACGGGCGATCGCGATGGCTGATCTTCCCCCAAAGTAGTAGACAGTGCACTTAAGCTGCGACGGCGGGTGATTGAGGCGGCCAGTCTTGCGGTGAAAGTCTTGGACGTTTTGCTGCTGTTCTCAGGATAGGTCGAGTTGATACTGAACCATTCCACCTAATCACCCATATCGGGATGTTAGGCAGACGTATTTCCACCTAAACCCCCGGATCGGATGATTAGGCTGACAGATTTCCACCTAATCACCCGTATGGGGATGTTATGTGGAATGATTCCCTCTAATTAGTCGTTAGCTGGTTACCTATTAGATATGAAGCAGTATTAACAATAGTCTTGCCACTTATTACGTTATATCCGTATGAATAAGGTTCCGCTATGACTTTTGGGGTTCCCTATGCTCAGTCTTGAAGAGGAAAAACGTCTTATCGTTCTCCTGTCCCTCCGTGACTTGGGTGGAAAGGCAACGAAAGCACAAGTCCTCGATAACATTGACGAGAAAGGCTACATCGATCTGTTGGGTTCAGATCGAGAGATTATGTCTAGTCGGAACGAGGAGCTATGGAGAAACGATCTAGCTTTCATACGTCATCATTTGATCTCAGAAGGCTACATGGATGGAAGCCAGCGCAATCAGTGGGCTACAACAACAACTGGAACTTCATACGCCCAAACCTTAGCAACACTAGCTTGTGCACAATCGCAATGGAAAAGGCTGACTTCAAATGCTATTGCTCGTGCTCTCTCTGAAATTAGTAATATTGGCAGTACTGTAATCGCACCACAAGTAGAAATACTAGACGCTAGTATGCCGACTGATATCAGTAATGCTCCTGAGTCAACTAACTCTATTAAGAGGATGTTTGAAAAGTTATTCGGTGTCAAAATCGCTACGCGAGTCGCCGCACCATGATGCGAATCATCGCGAGATA
>JAQCKL010000190.1 GCA_027592485.1 Cyanobacteriota bacterium | reverse complement strand
CCACGGGATTAGACCAACCGGTGCCCTTGGCCATTGACCAAGCCCAACAAAACCAGGGGCAACTCGCCGTCTTGTTCTTGGATTTAGACCGGTTTAAAACCATCAACGACACCCTCGGCCACGCGATTGGGGACCAAGTCTTGCAGCAGGTCACCCAACGGCTCCAACAGGTGATGGGCCAAGCGGACTTGGTGGCCCGTTGGGGCGGGGATGAGTTTACGCTGATCCTGACCAACCTCACCACCTTGACCGAGGTTGATCGGTTGGCCCAGCAATTGGGGGCCGCCCTCAAACCCCCCTTGTTAATCAGCCATCACGAGCTGTATGTGACCAGCAGCATTGGCATTGCCCTCTATCCCCAGGATGGCCATGACATGAGTAGCCTGCTGCAACATGCCGACACTGCCATGTATCGGGCTAAAGCCGAGGGCCGCAACACCTATCGGTTTTACTGTGCCACCCCCCCCTCAACACCGGAGCCCCTGACCCTTGAAACCCATCTGCATCGCGCGATTGCCAAGCACGAATTACGGCTCTTTTTCCAGCCTCAGATTAATGGGGTCACGGGTCAAATCACCCAGGTAGAGGCCCTACTCCGGTGGGAAAACCCCCTGCTGGGCTCCATTAGCCCCAATCAATTTATTCCCCTCGCCGAGGAGGTGGGGCTCATTGTCGAATTTGGAGACTGGGTGCTGGAGCAAGCCTGTGCCCAGTTACAGGCTTGGCAACGCATGGGATTGGCCCCGCTACGGATGGCGGTCAACCTATCGGCGCGGCAATTGCAGTATCCCAATTTGGTCAAGCGGGTTGCCCAGGTGCTACAAACCTATCAACTGCAGGCTGAGGACCTAGAGCTGGAAATTACGGAAACGGCAGCGCTGCTGGATATTGATGCCTCGATCTCGACCTTGAATGATTTGCGGAGGTTGGGCGCACGCATTGTCATGGATGACTTTGGCACGGGGTATTCCTCCCTGAGTTACCTGAAGCGCTTCCCGATCCAGGGTCTCAAGATCGATCGCACCTTTGTCCAAGGCATTCCCCAGAGCCCTGAAGATGTGGCCATGTTACGGGCGATCGCCGCCCTCGCCCACGAACTACAGCTGGATGTGGTGGCGGAGGGGGTGGAAACAGCAGCCCAGCGAGACTGTCTGGTCACCCTGGGCTGTCACCAAATGCAGGGTTATTGGTTTAGCCGTCCCTTGGATGGAGAAACCATGACCGCCTTTCTACAACGGCACTGGCCCACCCATAGCAGTCACCAGGCCGGTTAGGGCAGGGCTGCGAGCCCCTTGGCTGCGGCCCAAAGCACCAGGGCGATCCTCGATGTCCTCAGGCAAGGGGCCAACGCTATATGATGCCACTCAGGGAAACCCTGCTAAATACAAATCCTGCTAATGAGGAGGACTCCATCAATGGGTAAGGCGCTGGGTCAGGGACGACGGGGATGGGTGGTTTGGAGTTTGGGTTTAATCTGGCTGGGGATGTTGGGATTGGGGATGTTCAATCCGCCGGTGGCCCTGGCCGCCCCTGAAGCCCCTGAGGCGCCTGCAATCCCTGAGGCGGTTGCGACCCCAGCCGCTTTATTTGAACTGCACTGCGCCGGTTGCCACCCCAACGGCAGCAATATTGTGCGCCGGGGGAAATCCCTGCAGCCCAAGGCGTTAAAACGTCACGGGGTGGATTCTGTGGCCGCAATCGCCACCCTCATCACCCAGGGCAAAGGTCTGATGTCAGCTTACGGCGATCGCCTCACCCCCGAACAAATTCAAACCCTGGCGGAGTATGTGTGGCAGCGCTCCCAAGCCCACTGGAAAACATCATGATCCCGGTTGGCTGCGCCCTAACCAGGAGGCAACATTTACAGTTTGCTCCGGCATTCCCCCAGGCGCTTAGGGGCGAGCCTGCGAAGGCTAATGCGTGAACTGCCTTTCATTTGTCAGCCCACAACCCCATCAGATCAAGTCCGGTTAATCCCCCCTGTCATGTCTCCGCAGAATCAACGCAGTGCAACACAGTCGAGGCCTGTGCTGAGCGCCGTCGAAGGACATCTCCATCTCCCGCTGAGCAGAGAGATGCCACCCTTCGGGAAGTCGCCAAACGTCTACGTTACGCTCCGCTTCACAGCGCCAGCGGCGCGGCTCCGCCAACGAAATGACAAGGCATGGGTATTTAAACGGACCTCATATCAGATCACGCCCCCCTTAGACCCCTATTTCAGCCTGAGCCCTTATGAACAGTAGCTTTGTAGAAGCCGCCCACCAAGCCGATGGCCGCTATCTCTCTGACCAAGAGCTACGCCCCCTAGAGATGTACTTAACCACCTTTGCCACCCGGATGGAAGCCTACCAAACCCTACGGGACAATGCCGACAGCCTGGTGATGCAGGCCCTGCGGCGACTGGTGCCAACCCACCGGCGGGTCGTCCAAGAACATGGGGGCAAATGCAAGCGGGACATGGCCTATACCCTAAGTTATGTGGCTCGGGCCGTGCTGTCAGATGATACGAATGCGTTTCGGCAGGACTTCTTGCTGTGGATGGGAAATATCGCCCATGCCCTCCACAAAAGTGACTCTTCTAGCGAGGCCTATGGCTGCCTGAAGCAGGAAATTCACGACACTCTACCGCCCCAATGTGCGGTCCTCGTGACGCCCTACCTGGATGAGTTAATCAATACCTTTTCCCACCAGTAGGATTCTCGCCACCTCCACCCACTCACCCCTACCCTCCTACCCATACAGCTTCTGCAGTTTGCCAAACAAATGTACTAAACCCGATCAAACGGGCTACCATGGCCACAGATCGGGTTGGGCAGGTAAGCAATGGTGGCGGAAAAGCCTTTAGGGTCAGTCATTGAAGGCTCTCTCAGTAAGGGCCTAGAGGTGCGGCTGCATCCGGATGTCTCTGTGGAAGACATGCGGGTGGGCAAATTTGTGGTGGTGCAGGGGCGGCGATCGCGCTTTTTTTGCATGCTCACCGATGTGGCCCTCGGTACCGCCAGCGCCCGCATCTTGGCCAACCCCCCCGAACCCGCCAACCTGTTTTTGCAGGAAGTCCTCTCTGGTACCGGCACCTACGGCACCCTGGCGCTGACCCCGATGCTGATGTTTACCCCCCAGCTAGAGGGGGAGCAGGGGCACAAGGGGGAGGCGGGGGAGAATTCAAAATTCAAAATTCAAAATTCAAAATTACAAGCAGGGGGCTATCAGGCCCAGAGCAGTGCTGCGGTTGAGTTGCTGCCGGTGAAAACGATTCCGGGGCATTTTAGCCAGGTGTATGACGCCGCCGAGCGCGATTTCCGGATCGTGTTTGGCTGGGAGGACGATCCCCATCGCCGCAATTTTGTAATTGGTGAGCCGATCGATATGGCCGTGCCGATTTGCCTGGATCTGGATCGCTTCGTGGAGCGCAGCAACGGCATTTTTGGTAAATCTGGCACCGGCAAATCCTTCCTGACCCGAGTTCTGTTGGCGGGCACGATCCAGCGGCGGGCAGCGGTCAACCTGATTTTTGACATGCATTCAGAATATGGCTGGGAGGCGGTCAGCGAGGGCAAGCAGTTCAGTACGGTGAAGGGGTTGCGGCAACTGTTTCCGGGCCAGGTGCAGATGTTCACCCTCGACCCAGAAGCCACGCAGCGGCGGGGGGTGCGAGATGCCCAGGATCTGTACATCAGCTTTGACCAAATCGATGTAGAGGACCTCACCCTGGTACGGGGGGAACTCAACCTGTCGGAAGCCAGCCTAGAGAACGCGATCATTCTGCGTAATGAGTTTGGCAAGGGCTGGATCAACCGACTGCTGTCCCTCACCAATGAGGAAATTCAGGAATTTTGTGAGACCAAGCTGGGCAGCAAGTCCTCGATCATGGCCCTGCAGCGGAAGCTCACCCGACTGGCGGATCTGAAATACATCCGCGCCGCCTGCCCCCACAATTACGTCAGCCAAATTTTGGACGCCCTGGATGCGGGTCAGCATGTGGTGGTGGAGTTTGGCTCCCAGTCCAATATGCTCTCCTACATGTTGGCCACCAATGTGATTGCCCGCCGCATCCATGCCAGCTATGTGCGTAAGGCCGATCGCTTTTTGCAGACCAAAAACCCCAGCGATCGCCCTCAGCAGCTCATGATCACCATCGAGGAAGCCCACCGCTTCCTGGACCCCGCCACCGCCCGCCAGACCATTTTTGGCACCATTGCCCGCGAGATGCGCAAGTACTTTGTGACGCTACTCGTGGTGGATCAGCGGCCCTCCGGCATCGACAACGAAGTAATGTCCCAGATTGGCACCCGCATCACCGCCCTGCTCAATGATGAAAAAGACATTGACGCCATTTTTACCGGGGTGTCGGGGGCGCAAAGCCTGCGATCGGTGCTGGCTAAGTTGGACTCGAAGCAACAGGCTTTGATTTTGGGCCATGCCACCCCCATGCCCGTGGTGGTGCGCACCCGCTCCTACGATCGCCAGTTCTATACCGATATGGGGGCGACCGCTTGGGAAGAGATGGCTGACGAACCTTTGTTTAAGGCGGCAGCGGCGGCTAAGGCGGAGTTGGGGCTTTAGGGCGCTGGGGGAGCTGAGGAGCTAGGGGGCAGTCAATCAAAGGGATAGCGGACTGTGGCCTATGATGCAAGCAGCTCCTCACCCCTCACCCCATGTTGCCCCTGTCAGAATCGGTTCCCCTTGGCGTTTGGTCGCAACTGTCCCCCGGCAGCATTCATCTGTGGCAAATGCAGGGCGCGGCAATCCATGGCGGGCTCGCCCAATGCCAGGGCTGGTTATCCGCCGATGAGGCGGCGCGGGCGGCGCGATTTCGCCGTGAGCAAGACCGCCACCTATTTATCTTGAGCCGGGGGGGGCTGCGTTATTTACTAGGACGGTATCTCAACTGTGAACCGGCCACGATCGCGTTGGACTATGGGGAATACGGCAAACCCCGGCTGGCCCTTGCCAAAACCCTGCACTTCAATTTGGCCCACAGTAACGGTTGGGTGGTCTACGGGTTTAGCTGCGATCGCCCCATTGGGGTGGATGTCGAGCCGGTGCAGCCCCGCACCCACCTGGAGGGGTTGATTCAACGGTGCCTCACCCCAGCAGAGCAGGCGACGTTGCCCACCGATGCGGGCGATCGCCTCCGGGTCTTTATCCATTACTGGACCCTCAAAGAAGCCCACCTGAAGGCAATCGGCCCAGGGCTCTCCTATGCAATGAATCAAGTGGAGATCCTCTGGGGGGAGCCCCCCTGTCTGGGACTCCCGGCAAGGCTCCCCCACCAGGATCCGTTGCCGTGGCACCTACGCACCTGGTATCCGGCGGAGAGTATGGTGGCGGCGGTGTGTGGGGTATTTCGGGCGGGGGCGATCGGGCTTTACCCGTTTCCGTTGGCTTTTTGAGGGGGCCGAGAATTGACCTTAGAGGAGGCGGAGTTGTTGGGAGGGTTCCGGCTCCGGAAGGGTCTCCATGGTCTCCGTCGAAAAGACATCCCCCTCCCCTGCCGAGACATCCGCCAACAAAACCTGGGCAGCGGCCATCATATCTTCAGCCAGATCGGCCAGGTCTTCGCGGTTTGCCAGGTACGCCTGCAACGCCGTGATCGGAGACAGGGTATTCCCTTGACCTAACTCCGGTAAACGGGGGCGCGATACCGGACTCACCAACTGGGGCTGAATCGTATAGGTGTGGGCCGCCGCCAAGGCGTCGAACAGCGCTGTCGTCTCAATCTGATCGAGTTGGCCGGGGTAGACCCGGTAGGTGAGACGCACCACCGCATCTTGAATGGGGGCTTGGGCGATCGCTCTAAGCAACCGCCCTTGGGGATCTGCCTCTGCGGTCACATCCAGAGATAGGGATTGAAAGGGACGCACCGGCAGGGGGCAAAAGGTGGCCTCGGTATGACCCCGCTCCACCGTCGCCCACATGTAGCCCTTCTCCTCGTCCACCTCACTAAAGTCCACCCGCTCGATGCTACCGGGATACACCGTCAGGGGCTGGTGACAGAGAATCTGGTGGCGGTGGACATGACCTAAGGCAATGTAGTCGAAACAGGGACGGGTCAATAAAGCCAACGGCACCGTAAACCCTTTACCCACCGCCAAAAAGCGCTCGGCCCCAAAATTAGCCGTGTCGGTCATGACATGGGCCAGCAACACCGTCGGCAGGTCCGGATCGAGCTGCCGCACTTCCCCCTCCAAGGCCACCCGCAACCGATCGATCAACCGCTGATTCACCGCCGCCATGGAGAGTCCTTCCATTTCAGGACGGGTGAGCAGGGTCGAGGGGGTCAACCAGGGTAAGGTCATCACCTGCACATTGCCCCTCGCCGTGGCAATCACATGGGTTTCGAGGCGATCGCCCACAATCACCCCCGGCACCCCTAGGGTCCGATAAATACTGAGGCTGGCACCCCCCTGGCCCTGGGCATGTTGGTCATGGTTCCCCACCAACAGCACCGTCGGAATCCCGGCATCGGCCAAGCGCCGAAACTGCCCCGCAAAAGCCTGCTGCACCAAGGGGGGCGGGGTGGCATCGGGGAAGGCATCGCCGCCGAATAGCACGAGGTCGGCAGGCTCCGCGATCGCCCGATCAATGCAGCGGCTGAGGCTAGCGACAAAATCTTCGAGGCGAGTATTGAGGCCGGTTTCGGGGTTGAGGCGTCCATGGCAAAAGCCACTACCCATGTGAATATCCGACAGGTGCAGGATAGAAACCATGGCGGTGCTCAGAGTAGTACGAAAGAACTCCAATCCTACTCCAGGATTGAGATTAGAGTTCTCAGATCACCTCTGGATGCCATTACCCCGTTCAAACATGGCGTCATCGGGACGCAATGCCCTGCGTCAGGCTTAGCGCAGGGCGGTTATGGACAAGCTGACAACGGATTGCTGCACTGATGCTCTGGGGCCAACCAGGCCGGTTGATGGCCAGGGGGGTGCACCTGTAGCCATGACCCAGAACAGCCCGAGATCGGGACTTCTGTGCCAGGAGCAACCTCAGATATAGCGGTGGCCGAAGCGTCTGGGACTGTATACAAAAACACCGCGCCATCGGGGCGACTGGTCTCGGCGCTACGCACCTGAATCGCCAATAGCGAGCTGTGAATCCAACCGGACTCCCCTGGCCCAGGGGTAATGTATAGCCAAGGGGCCTTTTCCCCCAGCACCGTCACGACAGCGGGCTCCTGGGCAGACACCGTCCCCACCACCGGCGTATCATTGCTCGGTCCCTGGCGAAGGGTGACCGCCGCTGCATGGACATTGCCGATATAGGCCGTCGCCGTACAAGTCCGTTGGGGTGTCGCGAATTGAGTGATCGAGCTTTTGAGGGCGCTAACATCGCGGTTGCCCTCCTTAACGTGGCTTTTGTTGGCGGGGTTAGTTGCCTGCGGGGAGGTATCCATCGCGGTGGAGGCCTCGGTGGAGGGGGATAATGCCGAGGTCGCCCCAGGGGCGACTGGCGGCTGACAGGCCGTGACCGTCAGCACCCCCATCACCATGAATGCACGCAAGTAACCGATTATTTCCATCACTCAATACCCCGTCAATTGTGCTGGACTGGTTAGCAACATTCCTCGGATTAGGCTTGATGACCCGACCCGACGGTTCTAAGTTTCGCTACGGGGCTTTTCTTATGGCTGCAACCCAGTCCTATCCTATGCATATCGGGCTCGATTGAGGTTGGGGTGGTGCGGTAAAGTGACAGGTATGTATGAAGACGACGAGTTCACCGTTTTAGATCTAGATGAGGATTTGGCAGATCCCCTAGATCAAATTGAGATTGCAGAGGAAGCCTCCGACTTCGTGACCTACGACCCGGAGGAAATGCTGTCTTTATTAACGGCACCGATCGCCCAGCAACGCATGCTGGCGGCTCGGGCTTTTTGTGAATTAGAAGACGCCCGCGCCATTCCCCAACTGATCCAGTTATTGAAAGATAGCTGCCCGCTGGTACGGGTGAGTGCCACCTATGCTTTGGGGCACAACATGGCT
>JAQCKL010000189.1 GCA_027592485.1 Cyanobacteriota bacterium | reverse complement strand
CTCAGACCACCTGAGTTAACCACCTTTTGTCAAGTACAATTTATACAAAATAGCTGCGATTGCCCTGCCAAATCATGTTTTTCAGGAGGTAGTAATGGAATACATCGACGGCTTTGTACTTGCAGTCCCTACAACCAACAAGGAAACTTATATCCAGCATGCCCGTGAAGCTGCCGTAATGTTCAAAGAACATGGCGCAGCTCGGTTAGTGGAATGTTGGGGAGATGATGTTCCCCCTGGCAAGGAAACATCATTCCCGATGGCAGTGCAGTGTAAAGACGATGAAACCGTTGTCTTTTCTTGGATATCATGGCCCTCCCGAGAAGCGAGAGATGCTGGCATGGAAAAAGTCATGAAAGACTCTCGCATGAATGACGGAAGTAACCCCATGCCTTTCGATGGCAGCCGCTTGATTTTCGGTGGTTTTCAAATGGTTGTAGATGAATAAAGGAATCGAGCAAACTCAGCATTCTACAGGTGAGTCAACCGTGCCGCTGGTCTCGCAAAGATTGCGGCCTAACTTCAAACAGCATGTTGAAGCAAAAAGCAGTTAACGAATAATTCTTGAGGAGAAATCCCATGGCAAATAATCCTGTGGCTTGGTTTGAAATCTATGTAGATGATTTAGCTCGGGCCAAGCAGTTTTACGAATCCGTGCTGAGTGTGAATTTGGATGTATTGGGTGACCCCAATGATCCCAGTATCGAAATGTTGTCATTTCCATCGGATATGGAGAAGTATGGTGCGAGCGGTGCCCTGGTCAAAATGGAGGGCGTTAAAGCGGGTGGAAATAGTACTTTGATTTATTTTGCCTGTGAAGATTGTGCCGTCGAAGCATCTAGAGTCGAAGCAGCAGGGGGGCAAATCCAAAAGCCTAAAATGTCTATTGGCGAATATGGCTTTATTGCTCTGGCTATAGATACTGAATGCAATCTGTTTGGCTTGCACTCAATGAAATAGCTGAAAAGGCGAATTCAAGAAAATCATTTTGTGCTGGGTTAGAGCAGGCGTTAACTCAGCACGATGCGCCCAACTCTCTGGAAGCATTAATTCTAAGCTCAATGGAGAAGCGACATGGCACAGATCGCAAAGAACAGGGTTTGCCTTTGGTATGACGGGAACGCCGAGGAAGCGGCACGGTTTTATGCCGCCACCTTTCCAGATTCTTCCGTTGACGCTGTGCAACGCGCGCCGGGGGATTTTCCATCCGGGCAGGAAGGAGGTGTGTTAATCGTCTTGTTCACCGTAATGGGCATTCCTTGTCTTGCTATCAATGGTGGATCGGCGTTCAAGCATAGCGAGGCGTTCTCGTTTCAGGTCGCAACCGCTGACCAGGCCGAAACAGATCGCTACTGGAATGCGATCGTCGGCAATGGCGGACAAGAGAGTGAATGCGGCTGGTGCAAGGACAAGTGGGGGTTGTCGTGGCAGATCACGCCGCTGGCGCTGACAGCAGCGATCGCCAGTCCCGATCCCGCTGCCGCTAAGCGCGCGTTCGCAGCCATGATGGGGATGAGAAAAATCGACATCGCTGCAATCGAGGCGGCGGTTCGCGGTTGATGCACGCGAAGAGTGCAGGGTTAGTGCATCGTAGTAGGCAAACAACCCATTTCATCTGGTTGGCCAGCTTCTGCGAAAGCCTTGGTTGAGTTGGGTTCAGAAGCCATGTTAGATGCGGCTAAGCAGCTCAATTTGGCATCCCTAATGGGCAATCGCGTCAGTTTATGGCGACTCTGACAAGCCAGCCCCCTGCCGTAGACTCGTAAATACTTTTGCACCATACTGCCTCAACATACAGGCCAGTTCCTGCCCGCTGCTGATCTGCCGTAGCGCCATGACAGTAATCATCTAGAAACGCCATCAATGTTGCGGTAGCTGCGCCAGTTTAGGTCAGAGTTTCCATTACTTGCGTTAATCGCCCCCATTAATCACCGTTATTTCTACGGTGATTAATGGGCTAAAGGTGCGGTGATGGTCGTATTGCCAGGGCGATCGCTGATCTGGCCCTGGCCCGAGCCGATGGCATCCCGGACCGCTTCTAAAGCATGTCGGCGCAAATCAAGGTTGAACGCACAGCCTATTACGCCCAGCTTGAGCGCCAGCAACGCAATTCCACCGATATTACGGGGTGGCTAGACTGGTTTCTCGATTGCCTGGGGCGGGCCATCGGTGCCGCCGAAGCCCTGCTATAGACGGTTCTCTACAAAGCAGCGTTCTGAAAGATAGTCAGTCTCTATGCCGTGAACGAACGACAGCGGCTGATCCTTAACCGCATGCTAGACGGGTTCCAAGGCCCCATGAACACGTCCAAATACGCCAAGCTTGCCAAGTGCTCCCCAGACACAGCGCTGCGAGACACCCGTAATTTGTTGACACGGGGTCTGCTCGTCCAAAATCCGGGGGGTGGACGCAGCACGAGCTATCGCCTACCGGATCTTGAGGCACTCAAGGCAGCAGAGCCTTGACAATTTTGCGTAATTCCACAGTCGTCTCGGGTGGTTAGTTGAGTCACGCCACCGCAACGCAGCTCACCCACTTTGCGGTGTGCGTTGAGCTGAACAACTGGATTTCCATGAACACCAACCCGATCAAACGATTCACCACCGCCACCCTGCACCTGGGTTTGGCCACCCTTGTGGGTTGGGCTGGCAGCGCGATCGCCCTCACCCCCAACGCGACAGCTCAAGTTGATCCCGGCACCTTTGAAACCTTTGCCGACTGGTGCGATCACTCAGCCGCGATCACCCCTGAAGCGCGGCATACCGTCAATGTTTTGTTAGAAGCTGCCGGGACCGAGGACTGTGAGGACGCAAACCAGGACCTCACCAACCGGTCTGCATTATCGATCGGGGCCATTACCGACGTAGCCCCAATCGCCAGCCTGAGCAATTTGACCGAGCTATCCCTGTTTAACGGTCAGATCACGGACATTTCCCCCCTGGTTGGGCTCACCCACCTGGAAAGACTTTACCTCTGGGAAAATGCCATCACGGACGTGGCTCCCCTAACGCAACTGCCGCAGCTTACGACCCTGTCCCTCGCCAACAATGCCATTACAAACATCGAGCCGTTAGCCGATCTGCCGAACCTGATCTGGTTGAACCTAGATGGCAATCGCCTTCAGGACATCAGCCCCTTAAGCCATTTGAGTCATCTGACCCACCTGGCCCTGGAGAATAATCAGATTGACGATATCGGCCCCCTGGCTCACCTAGCTGATCTCGAAGCGCTCTTCCTGAATGACAACGCCCTCACCGATGTGACCGCCCTGGCTAGCCTGACAACCTTGAAAAATTTAGTGTTAGAAGGGAACCAAATTGCCGATGTGAGCCCATTGGCAGGGCTCGTCCAGTTGACATCGCTTAACCTCAGTCACAACCAAATTCAAACAGTCGTGCCCTTAGGGGGACTCACCCATCTCGGTGAACTGGCGCTGAGTGGGAACGACATTGCGGACTTGACCCCGCTGGCCGGGTTAACCGATTTGGTCGAGCTTTACTTGAACGACAACGCGATCGCCGATATCACCCCCCTCACAGGACTCACCCAACTGTCCTGGCTGGAATTAGCCGATAACGAGATTGTGGATGCGGCACCCTTAGCCACAACCCTAGAGAACTTAATCGGCCTCGATCTCCGCAACAACCCTTTGAGGGAAACGCTGACTTGCCCCATCGACCGAGCGCCCTATTGCCAGCTCTGACAATCAGGATTGGGCAATTGCCGACAGGGGCGGTTGGGCGCTCTGCCAGTGGGGAAACGCCGCGATAGGGCAGTCGCCAGTCCGGTTAGGACAAGACGGCGAGCCCCTTTGCTTTTGCGCTAGGCATCAGAGCGATCCTAGGGGTCCTCAGCAAAGGGGCTCGCGCTATGGTGACACGAGTTATGCCGTGGTGGGTTACTGGCGACGCTCATGACGGCGCTCCGTCATGGGTTCACGGAGTTCCTGTCGTTGTTCTTCGGTCAAGATTGCACCCAGGAACTACCCAGAACAAGCAACGGCAACATCAGGGATACAACCGATGTACTGACTGTCTACAATCGCATCCAATACTGGCCTACCCCCTTTTCAAACAGCCTCTGAAGACGCTGGCCGGGCTCAGCCAGGGCAACCTAGCATTCCCTACAAGAAAGAAGTGCTGGCCTTAATTGGTAAAGGCGCTAGCAATCGAGAAATCGCTAGCGCCCTATACATTTCAGAGGGGACGGTCAAAAACCATGTCACCCATCTTTTAAGTCGATTGAATTTACGCGATCGCACCCAAGCGGCCCTACTGGCCTCATCCCTAAGGGACTTACTTTGAATTAGTATCGCTGCTTGCGACGCGCCACCGCCTTGCGTTTACGCTTTTCCTGGGGCGTCTCAAAGTGCCGCCGCCGTTTGACTTCTGAGAAGATACCCGCCTTCGAGACTTGGCGTTTAAAACGACGTAACGCCGACTCTAGGGCTTCATTTTCACCGACTAAGACTTGGGCCATACGGATCTGATTAGACTCGACAACAAATAAAGGCTGCTAAGACTTGCCATAACCGCCTCTGGCCCATGATCAATATTTTGAAATTACGCCAGAAGCTTTTGAAAATCAGCGACACAAAAAGAGAACACACGGTGCCCTCTCGTTAGTCCAAAGCTTACCATAGGCCCGCTTACAACATCCATTCCAGGAGTACCCCGACCCGGCTGTCTTGGCGCGTCGCGGTATTTTGGGTTTGGATATCGGTGGAAATCCGTAGTTGCGAGGTGACGGCGTACCCCACCGAAAGTGTGGTGAGCCCGACCTCGTTATGGCTCCCAGGGGCGACCCAGGTTTGGGTGAGCGAGATATCGGCAGCCCCGGTTCGAGACGGAATTAACACCACTCGAAACCCAACATTTACCCCCTCACTAATGTAGGTGGGTGTCTCTAAGTAGCGGTAGCCGAGCACCGGGGCGAAATTACCATAGCTCCCTAGGGGCAGGGCGTAATATTGGGCATCAAAGCCGTAACTGGTGCGATCGCCCCGGCCATTTTGGCTATATTCCGCACTTAAGGTCAGCGGCGTGCGCCCCACAAACACATCTTGAACACCCACATAGAGCCCTCCGGTCTGATCATTGGAGGGGAAATGGGCATACCCTAACCGAATTCTGGTACGAAAGGCCGGGTCGTGTTTAATATCTGTGGCCACATCTGGAATATCTTCAAGCCACCGTTGTAGGACAGGACTACTCTCAATTAACCCAGGGTCAACATCAATGGGACGAGTGGTGTCATCGGTCAAGGCGATCGCCCCAGCCCCATGACCCGTGACATCCAAAGAGGACTCTGACGACAGTGGAACTAAACCGATCTCGATTGTGTCCAGTTGAGGCTGATTACCCTGAAGCGATTGCGCTTGGGCGGCAACAATCGGCAGGGTTGGCTGGCCTTTGCAAGGCATAACCCCATCGGTCACGACAAAGGGTACAGGCTCAGCACAGCTGGATGCATCACCGCCTTTTAAACTGTCAGCCTGCCCTGCCCCCATATCGAGCAGCAGCATCCCCAGCCCCAGCCCTAAACCCGTGAATCGCTTTAACCCATGGTTTCTTAGCATTGAGAACCTGCCCCTACCGAACCTAATCCGTTCCAGCACCCGCCATTATCTTCTGAAAATACACAAAGAGGCGGCCCCACTCGGAACCGCCTCTTTGTGAGTGGCTTAGGGCTAGGGCCTAGCGCACCACAGTCCGCATCTGCACCGCGTCAATGGGCTTCATCAGATACAGCCGCAGCATTTGCCAGCCGATGGCCGCGATATGGGGCAGCTTCTGCACAAGTTGCAGGGCCTTAGGCTGGCCTGACCGACCGATCTCAGCCATTTTAGTGTTGGCCACCACACTGGCATCCAGTGCTTTAAAGAATTCAGGGTGATCCACGTTCAGGATGACAGGGAAGACCTTAGCCGCACTCTCATTCGTTTTCTGGATCACATCGATGTCGTATTCACGGGCATCCAACCCAATGGAGGCGTAAAAGTCTTTGCGCTGCAAATCATTGAGGAACATGGTCGCAAAGACCGACAGTAGGAAGAAACGGCACCACAGCTTGGCTTTCCAGTCATTCAAGAACTGAGGCTGCGATTTCATCAAGGCTGAGAAAAAGTCGCCATGACGGTTCTCATCCTGACACCAGTTTTCGAAGAACCGGAAAATAGGGTAGATCCGATTTTCGGGATGGGCTTCTAGGTGGCGGTAGATCCTGATATAGCGCCAGTAGCCGATCTTCTCAGATAGATAAGTGGCGTAAAAGATGAACTTAGGCTTGAAGAAAGTGTAGCTCTTACTCTTGGTCAAGAAACCCAAATCGAGCTGCAGGTTAAAGTCCGACATGGCTTTGTTCAAAAAGCCAGCATGACGAGCCTCATCCCGAGACATTAGATTGAAGCATTCTGCCAAAACCGGACTAGAGGTCTTGAGGCGACGCCCCATTTCTTTGTAGAGCAGAAATCCGGAGAACTCAGCGGTGCAAGAGCGCTCTAAAAATTCCACAAACAGCTTACGGGTTTCCCCATCAATGTGTTCCCAGGACTGCTCAAATTCAGCGTCCCGCACAAAGTGATGGCGGTTATAGTCGGTCCGAAACTCTTCTAGGATGGCCTGCAGTTCATCCTCATTTACCGAGATATCCATCGCAGACATCTCGTCAAAGTCAGTGGTATAGAACCGGGGCGTCAGAATTGTGTCCTGGGCAGGCACCTTGACCCCAGGCCGAATTTCTTCAAAGGTGGGTTTTGTAAGGGAATCTACCATGGGTCCTCTAGTATGCGCTTGAGATGCCGTAGTCTGGCGTTATCAAAGGCACCTGCCAGCCATCGATAAGATTATCAACGCCCTGGGACGACTCGAATGACAGCCT
The DNA here is from genome assembly GCA_027592485.1 of Cyanobacteriota bacterium. GTDB lineage: Bacteria > Cyanobacteriota > Cyanobacteriia > Phormidesmidales > Phormidesmidaceae > PCC-6406. The sequence continues at coordinate 1,113 of JAQCKL010000189.1, read as the reverse complement.
CCAAGGGTGACAGGGCACCTCATAAGTCCTAATTAGTCTATCAATGGTGACGGGTGTATAAGGGAGACAGAGATTTAAGAATTGCAACATTTCGAGATAGGACAGGAGGGCACCCCTGTTTATAGCGCTGGCCGTCTTGTCCTAACCGGACTGGCAACTGCTATGGACCTAGGGTAGGGGGTCCAGCACGGCGGTGGATGACGGTGAACCCTGGTGGCGGCGAGCCGCCTGGATCGCCATAATCCGCGCTTGGATGGCCAAGTGGGAGGCGACCCCCTCATAGGCGTAACGGTTATAGCCCCCTGCCTCGACAATCTGTTGCAGATACGCCACCCGTTCATCGGGGGCCGGGTGGGTAGAAAACCATTGAATGCCATCGCGATCGCCCACCTCAGCCGCCAAGATCACCATCAGGTTGTGGAGCCCATCGGCGGCATAACCCGCCGTGGCGAGGAGCTGGGTGCCCAACACATCCGCCTGGCGCTCCATCTGGCGGGAATACCCCGTAATCGCTAGCCCTGCCGCCGCATTCGCCAACTCTGGAATCGGGATAAAACTAGCCAAACTACTGAGCAGATTACTGTTCGTAGCCATTTGAAAGCCATGGGACAGCACCGCATGGGAAATCTCATGGGCGATTAACCCCGCCAGCTCGGCCTCGGAGTGGGTTTTCATGATGGCCCCGGAGTTGATGAAAATTTTGCCCCCCGGCAAGGCAAATGCATTGAGGGCTTCGTCATCCAACACATAGAAGTCATAGTCAAACTCATCACGGCCCGAGAGGGTGGCTAAATCCTGACCAATGGCGTTGATATAGCCTTCCACATCCGCATCGCCCAGGAGCGGCAGTTGATCTTTGACCTGCTCGGCAACGCGCTCCCCAATGGCATCCTCCCCTTGCATCAGCACTAGGGCCGAATTCACCGCTGTAAAGGGACCGAAAAGCCCGCCGGTGAGCACCAAGCCAGCGGTGCCTGTGATCAAATTGCCAATGAAGTTCTGGGTGATTTGGGCATTCATCTCGGCTCGAAACCGGTCCAAATTGCTCTGGGCCAAAGCCGCTAGGGCAATCACATCCCCATGGTCGGGATTGAGGATAGTAAATTGGCGCGC
>JAQCKL010000188.1 GCA_027592485.1 Cyanobacteriota bacterium | reverse complement strand
ATGGCACTCACCGGAGATGGGAAATGCTTCTAGCTTATGTCTTAATGCAATTGGCGACTGCTATACCAGTAACGTGAGAGGTCTCTCCCCAAAACCCAGGGATCTGATACCACTTCTCCTCGCTCCCAGGCTCCGCCTGGTGAGCCCCCCCAGCGGCTCCGCCGCGATTCCATCCGCGAGGCAGAGCCCCTAGGCCCTTTCCCAACCAGAGACCGGGAAATAGGACAGATCCCTGGGTTCTTAGGCCGGGTATACCAGTAACGTGGTAGGGGTTTGGCAATGCCAAACCCCTAAAATTTTGCTCCGTAGCCTGGATAGCGTAACCAAACCCACGACTCCGGTTACTGGGTCTATTCGTGGGTCGCCCTGGGTTTGACCCACGCTACGATGCAGAGATGTGCCGATTTCAACCCGATACCCCATGACAAAATCCCTTTGGCTCACCATTGACTGGCGCGACGCCGACACCGACATTCCTGAAACCCAGCAAGAACAACTCACCGAAGTGCTGTTTCGGGAGATGAATTGCTTTGATGAGGTCGAGCGGGTCGAGCGGGTTGCCGATCCAGCGGTGCCCGATGGGGGCATGGGGGCGGCTTGGCTCTGGGGCATTCTCACCGCCGAAGTCACCGTTGCCAACTTGAAGCGACTGGGGCAAGAGGTGCAAGAGCGCCTACCGGGCAAGCCGATTAGCTTTACGGTGAAAGCGACCAAAGACGGTGGGGCGGAGGTCAGTGCCACCAATGTGCGCCCCGACGACCTCGACGCCACCCTCGAAAAATTGGTCGCCGCCGCCAAAACCCTGGCCGAGTAAAGCGGCACTTGAGGAGGGATGTAGCAGGGGTATAGCCTTCGGCAAGCAAGCAAGAGGGATGTAGAGCGGCGCTCTTCCCGCAGGGTGGGCCAGCAAGGCAGGATGATTTTTAAATTAGCCCATGCCTAGCGGGTATGGTGGATCTGGCGATTTTCAGGGATATAACGTGGCGGCAACCTTTTTTGATATTGATGCTGGGTTGCAAGCGGCCCTCACTCAAGTTTTAGAAACCACTTGGGCCGAGTTTCCGAAGCTGGCCAAAAACCAAATTGCAGCCACCTGGCTAATCTACGAACCGCCGTTCCCAGTCAATACCGGCGGGGCCATCAGCGCTGCCGAATTTTGGCGGCATCGCCCCCGAGGTAGCAGCTACCGGGGGGTGGAGTGCATTTACCCCGCCAGCATCGTCAAACTGTTCTATCTCGTCGCCGTCCAGGAATGGCTAGAGCGGGGCATGATCCAAACGTCCGCTGAGTTGGAGCGGGCCACCCGCGACATGATTGTCGATTCCAGTAATGATGCGACTGGCCTGGTCATGGATGTGTTGACCGGCACCACCAGCGGCCCCGAGCTTCCCCCCGGCCCCTTTGAAACCTGGCAGCAGCAGCGCAACCTAGTCAATCGCTATTGCCAATCCCTACAGTGGCCCGAATTAGAAACCATCAACGTCAACCAAAAGACCTGGTGCGATGGTCCCTACGGGCGAGAGCGGGCGTTTTTAGGGGAAACCCTGGAAAACCGCAATCAACTCACCACCGAGGCCACGGCTCGGCTGCTCCACAGCATTGTGGGTGGGGTGTCGGTGTCGGGGCCGCGATCGCAAGCCATGATGACCCTAATGCAGCGCAGCTTAGATCCAAAGGCGCTGGCGGCGGATCCCGAGAATCAAGTCACAGGCTTTTTGGGGGCTGGGCTCCCGCTGGCGGCCAAGCTCTGGTCTAAGGCCGGGCTGACCAGTAAGGTGCGCCACGATGCCGCCTATATTGAGCTACCTGAGCAGCCCCCCTACCTTTTGGTGGTCTTTACCGAAGGATCCTACGCCAGCCAAAGCGAAGCGATCCTGCCGTTTGTTTCTAGCCAAATTATGAAACAGCTGGCGGTGGTGACGGGCGTATAGCCAGCGGTCAGTTTAGCCGGTGAATGGAGCGAACCAGGGGTGATCCTGCGGTCTGGGGCCGGGCGCAGGGCAGATTGTCCGACAACCCTAAGAAGCTGTTTGAAAAGGGGATAGGCCGGTATTGGATACGACTGTAGGCAGTCAGTACATCGGTTGTATCCCTGATGTTGCCGTTGCTTATTCTGGGCAGTTCCTGTATTCGAATTGACGGTACAAGGCTTTTCAAACAGCCTCTAAAGCTAACTCAGGATCAAACTGGGACCTTTTCCCCTGCTTGGGCAATATTATATGGGTGACCTAGTGATGACTGACAAGTTAAGACAACAATACGCTTGTCCAACAGGTTTAAGGTCTTCCTGAGTTCCAGGTTAAATAAGGCTTTGAGCTGTATGGCGATTACGTTCACCGCCCTAAATGTTGACTGGCTCCAGGGTAAGGATCTAAACAATGCCCTGATTGAGTTGCCATTATTGATTGCGATCATTGCCGTCAGTCTTGTCATCCTCAACAATATTTTTGCTCGGAAAGAAGGGGCTGAACGCGGGTTAGAGCCCATCGTAGATGCAACCCTTGAGCAACAGATCCACCAGTGCACCGTAGAACTAGAGCATCAGAGCAACTCCCTCAAGCAGAGTGAGGCGAAAATCCGAGGCTTTATCAATAGCCTGTATGTCGGTGTTGTTGTCTATGGCATCGATACCGCCATTATCCTGAGTAATCCTCGGGCAGAAGAGATTCTGGGCCTCAGTATGGATCAGATGCAGGGCAAACTGGCCATCGACCCCTACTGGCAGTTTGTCAATGAACATCGCCAGATCATGAAGGTGGAAGACTATCCTGTCAGTCAGATCCTGAACACCTTGAAACCCCTGGAAAGCAAGGTGTTGGGTATTCTCAGACCCGATCTCGATGACATTACCTGGGTGCTCGCGAATGGATTCCCGGTGATTGACCCTCAGGGATCCCTTACAGAGGTGATTATCTCGTTTGTGGATATTACCGACCAAAAGAAAGCCGAGGAGAGAAATCGTTATTCATCCGTGATATTTGAGAATACGACGGAGGGGGTAATCACCACTGATTTGGCCGCCAACATCATCAGCGTGAACAAAGCCTTCACGAGCATTACCGGCTATGGGAAGGAAGAAGTGATTGGCAAAAATGTCCGTTTCCTTCAATCCGGTCAGCATGATCAAGCTTTTTATCAGGCCATGTGGACCTCTATCCGACAGCAAGGCTCCTGGCGCGGAGAAATTTGGAACCGCCGCAAAGATGGCACCCTGTACCCAGAGCTGCTGAACATCAGTATGGTGACAAATGATCAGGGGCAGGCCACAGCCTATGTGGCCGTATTTAGCGATATCACCAAGCTCAAGCAGTCTCAAGAATATTTAGACTATCTCGCCCATCACGATTCCCTCACGGGTTTGCCCAACCGGCTCCTGTTTAATACCCAACTGCAACAGAGCATTAAACAAGCGGTTCGTCACCATGTATCCCTGGCGGTGGTGTTTATTGATCTGGATCATTTCAAGACGGTCAATGACACCTTGGGGCATCAGGCCGGAGACGAGTTGTTAAAGCAGGTGGCCCAGCGCTTTGGAAAGGTGCTTCGGAATAATGACACCATTGCCCGCATTGGCGGGGATGAGTTTGTGATGCTCCTAGAGGACATTCACACCCCTGGGGCGGTCATGGTGGTGCTAGAGAAGCTCAAGGCGGCTGTCAGTGCGCCCTTTGAAATTTTGGGCACCAAGCTCTATATCTTTTCCAGTATGGGGGTGAGTCTATTTCCCCAGGATGGTGAGACCGCATCAGAGTTAATGCGCAATGCCGATATGGCCATGTATCGAGCGAAGGATAATGGCCGCAATGCCTATAAATTCTTCACGGCGGATCTGACGGAGCAGGCCCGCCGCCATGCCCAACTTGAAAATGCTATGCGGGAGGCCTTTGTCCGACAAGAGTTTTATCTGGTGTATCAGCCCCAAATCAATCTGAAGACGGGCCAGGTGATTGGGATGGAAGTGCTGCTGCGCTGGCAAAGTGCCGAGATAGGCTTGGTTTCCCCTGCGGTCTTTATCCCTGCGGCTGAGCAAAATGGGATGATTCGGGACATTGGTCGGTGGGTGCTGGAAACCGCCTGTCGTCAGGGCAAGGTCTGGCTTGACCAGGGCCTCGACATTGGCTGGATGGCAGTGAATGTGTCCGGCAAACAACTGCAGGATCAAGATTTCGCCGATGACGTTCGTCGGGTCTTAGACACCACCCAGTTTCCGGCCCAGCATCTGGAATTGGAAGTGACGGAAAGTTTTGTGATGCAGGTGCCTGAAGTGAGCATCCAACATTTAAATACTCTCAAAGCCCTGGGTATTCAGATCTCGATTGATGATTTTGGCACGGGGTATTCCTCCCTCAGCTACCTCAAACGATTGCCCATCGATAAGCTTAAGATTGATCAAGCCTTTATCCGTGATATTTATACAGACGCCGATGATATGGCGATTACGTCATCGGTGATTGCCATGGGCCATACCCTGGGACTGACGGTCATTGCGGAAGGGGTAGAAACCAGTGACCAGGCCGAGTTTTTAAAAGACCAGCATTGTGACGAGGCCCAGGGTTATCTTTACAGCAAGCCCCTGGCCGTCAACGGGCTCCCAACCTTTTTAAAGGATTGGCCCAATAACGATCATTGGCAAAATTAGCGCTCCAAAGCTGCCCTTTGGCTTTTCTCACCCTACTTCTAAGCTTGGTGGGGCTTTTTCTTAGCCTGTGGATTGTCGTGCCAGCCCCCACCCAGTTCCTGCTGCCCCTGGGCGTGGGCGCACCTGAAATTAGCCTCTGGCTGGTTGGGGGGAATGCGATCGCCCTCCTATGGCTAAGCCTAAGCCCCATTAAAGGCCGACTCAAGCTCCTGATTCTGGCCTGTAGCCTGCTGGGGCTAGGGCTAAGCGTGGTGCCCCTGGCTCAGTTTCCCGCCGCTAACCGCCAAGTCGCCGCCGAAATACGCGCTGTGTTAGGCACTGACTTTCTCGCTAGGGTCCCGAAGGCGGCACTCCAGCCCCTGCGTCCCCAACCGTTGAGCTTGGCAGATGTCTTTCGGGGCATTGCCCTGGATGAGGTGCGCATCGACCGGGGCATTGGTTTTGCTCAGCCAGACGGGGTCGCTCTGACCCTGAATGTGTACCGACCGCTGTCCCCTGGCCGGTATCCGACGATTGTGGTGATCTATGGCGGCGCTTGGCAGAACGGCAGCCCCGACAACAAAGCCCAGTTCAGCCGCTACATGGCCGCCCAAGGCTACACGGTCGTCGCGATTGACTACCGCCACGCCCCCCAATATCGTTTTCCGGCCCAGCTTGACGATGTGAAAGCAGCCCTAGCCTACATTCAAACCCACGCTGAGGATTTATCGGTCGATGTGAACCACATGGCGGTGTTGGGGCGGTCGGCAGGGGCGCAGTTGGCCGCGATCTCCGCCTATGGGTTAGGGGTGCCGGTGCGGGCGATCGTCAACTACTACGGGCCAGTGGACCTGACCGCAGGCTACCAAGACCCACCGGTCCCGGACCCGATCAACACGCGCGACGTATTGAAAACGTTCTTGGGCGGTTCCCCCGATGCTGTTCCAGACCTCTACCAACGGGCGTCTCCGATCAGCCACGTTAAGCCCGATTTGCCGCCAACCCTGCTGGTGTATGCCAGACGCGACCATGTGGTGGAGGTCAAATATGGTCGCCAGCTCTATGAACAGCTCCAAGCCGCTGGCAATCAGGCCGTTTGGCTCGAAATTCCCTGGGCCGAACATGCCTTTGATACGGTCTTTAATGGTCTCAGCAATCAGTTGGCCCTGTACTACACTGAGCGCTTTCTCGCCTGGGCGCTGAAGTCGGCCTAACCGTCTGTCAAGCGCCTTGAAGATGTCTTTGTCCCTGGGGAGCTGACATGAATTCAACCTCAAAACCATCCCCCGAAAGCAGCAGCGATCCTTTTGACCTGGCTCGGTTTGTGGCGGCGCAAGCGGGGGTATATGAGCGGGCATTGTCGGAAGTCAAACAGGGGCGCAAGTGCTCACACTGGATGTGGTATATCTACCCGCAACTGCGGGGCTTGGGGCGAAGTGCCATGGCGCAGCGGTATGGCATCACCGGCATTGCTGAGGCGCGGGCCTATCTGGCCCATGGGTTATTAGGGCCGCGACTGATGGCGATGGGCGAGGCGGTGTTATCGGTGCAGGGGAAGTCGGCGGCTGAGATCTTTGGTGAGCCGGATGATATGAAGCTGCGTTCCTGCGCGACGCTGTTTGCCAAGGTGGCAAGCCCGGATTCTGTCTTCCACTGGATTATCGAAACCTATTTTGGTGGGGAGTTTGACCCGCTCACCCTAGCGCTGTTGCGGGATAGCTGACCCATTGTGGGTGGGGTGGGTGACTCCCCTAAAATAGAGAAACTTCAACTCCAGCCCCGAACGATTTAGCTCCCCATCCGTCGAACAGCGGATTGTCCATGGGGGGATTTCTTGGCGGCAGTTTAAGCTGATTCAGTCTGGCTTTGGCGACACCCGCAATGTGCGGTTGTTTTACTATGGTGACACCGTTGAGATACTGATGCCGTGGTGAGACCACGAATTTGTCAAATCGATTCTTGGGTTTCTGCTGGAGCTATTTTGCCTAGAAGTGGACATCGATAAAAGCTATCTTGCCCGCCACCCTGGGTTTGCTGTTGCTCGGGGGGTTGGTTTTAGCGGTGCTGCCTTGGATGTTGGGTCGCCCGCGCCCGTTGTATTTAGAGGTCAGCTACTACGGCTGGTACTTGGGCATGTCGATCTTTCAGGAGGTGATTTGGCGAGGGTTTGCCGTTTCGCTGTTGGAAAAGATATTGGGCGATCGCGAGAAAGCCGTCGTGATTGGCTCTGCCAGCCTGTTTGCGTTCTCTCACATTTATTTCCGCAGTATTCTCATCCTGCTGGGCACCTGGCTTTTGGGTTATCTTTGGGGGAAGCATTATTGGAAGTTTAAGAGCCTGTCGGGTCCGATTGTTTCCCACTATCTCGTGGGCTTTCCGTTCATTCTGTTGAATTACATGGGTGGCAATCAATAATAGAATGCGCTGGTTAATTTTAGAGATCGCCAAGACGACGTGCATGATTTTCGAAGACTTCGGAAATATAGAGGTTCGGAAATTACTACCTGCTAGCAAAAACATAACATCTGTTCAATATCTTTATTCAAGCTAAAATATGCCAGTAAATCAAGCGTTGTTTTTGGGTTTTTGAAATTTTCAATTGAGACTAAGGTACATGGCATTGCCCTAACGAGTGAGGTAAGAATTCAGATCTGAAATCGCTGGATGGCAAGGTCATCAGGGATTGATATGTACTTCACGGGAGTGGGGTCGCTGTATATCTGAACATTTTTATGCTAGAAAAAGTGTTTCTATTTATGCGTAAATTCATGGATTTTGATTTATGGAAGCCAAGAAATGTGTTGGCATCACAGTCAATGGAGACAAGTTGAATCTTGTCTCTGTCCAATTCAGTCATAGAAATAGCCCTCCTGCAGTTTTAGATGATCTCACTCTTAAACTTCAAGCTGGAAATAGGCCACAATCTTACAATGCCATGTACGAACGCGTACGAAACTATTTACGTGAAAATGATATTGAATGTGTTGCTATCAAGGAGAGTGCTGCATCGAAAAATTCAGGCTTGTCTCATCTACTCGCGGCTGAATTGAGAGGTGTAGTGATAGCAGCTTGCCAGTCCACAGTTTTAGATGTTTTGACCGTAAAAAAAGCAACCATAAGTCGTACCTTCGGGCAACGCAAGGTGGATGACTATGTAGCTGATGATAGTTTTTGGGAGTCAAACCTTGTTGGTGAGCTTAGAAAAGGTAGCAGAGAGGCAGCTTTGGTAGTTATTGCCGCTAAAGGATGAATAGTACAAAATTATTTTCTGACCTGAAACTTTTACAAAAAATAGGTTCTGGGCATTTCGGTGAAGTTTATCTAGGTCAAGATCATGTCCTAGGTAGAGTAGCTGTAAAAGTTTTGAGAAAAACTTCTCAAGAAACGGAGGCAGAATGGAG
>JAQCKL010000187.1 GCA_027592485.1 Cyanobacteriota bacterium | reverse complement strand
GCCTAGTGTCAGAGCCAAAAGGTATTAACAGAAGATACCCGACAAACACTAGGGGTAGCGATTATCTTTCGTGTCACGTCCACCCTGCTATCAGGTTCGGGCTCTGTAGTGCCATGACAAAGCAGGCCAGTCAGGAACTGGTTCAGCATATAGATTGGGTCTTATTCCGGCAAAGGACAAGCAGGCGCTTACCAGAGGAGATCGCGATTGACCATGGCGTTGAGCACACTGGTCAGAATCGCCCTAGCAGGCTCAAAGATGGACACGAGCCCATCCTAAGCATTTCGCCCTAGCGCAACCTTAGTGAAGTCATGCCTGTAATCAGCAACGCCTGTATTGCGGATTGAAAGCTGCTTGACAATAAAAAAGCCACTTGTTTAGACAAGTGGCTTTTTTATGTGGTGGCGGGGCATGGATTTGAACCATGGACCTTCGGGTTATGAGCCCGACGAGCTACCAGACTGCTCTACCCCGCGTCGCCTCAATTAGTATAGCGATAAAATCCCCATTTGCGGGGGTTGCCGCAAAATATTGGATTTTCACTTTTTACAGCAAGGTCAATTCCCCTTGAATATCTAAGCGTTTGTACTGCCCCAGCACCATGTAATCGGCGGCGAGAGCCTCGGAAACATCGGGGGTGATCCAGCCCAATTGCCGCAAGAGATGCACCGCCACGGCAGACTTGGCCCGTTTTGATCCATCCATTACCTTGATCGCCAACCCAAGGCCCTCCCCCACCCGACCCACACATTGAATGCCCTCAGCACCAGACTTGCTGACCAGCTCACCCTGGGTTGCGCGCATTAATGCAGTATCAAAGGCATGGGGACCGGCCACCAACTCAGGATGGTGGGTCATGGCCCGGACAATGCGCTCCATGGCAACGTTATCGCCAGAGGCTAACTGGGCGAATAGGGAGGCCATTTGGTGAATTTGGAGAACATAGGTCGGCACACCGCAATCGTCATGGGCACCAATGAACTCGTCTGGGGGCATCCCCAGGAGCTCTGCCACTTGCCCCAAAATCAAGGTCTGTAAGGGATGGTTGCGATGCAGGTAACTCTCTAAGGGCCACTGGCGTTGCTGACAAACGGCCAGCATCCCGGCATGTTTACCCGAGCAGTTGTGCTCTAGGGGGCTTTTGTGGCCCTCTGGGGTCGGACATTTCAGCATTGAGGGATCAATATTGGCCCGCCACAGAATATGAAACGCCTGGCGGACTTGTTCCAGCGTGCCTTGGTGAGAGGCACAAATCACCGCCAAGTCACGATCATTGAGGCCGTACTGCTCCATCACCCCCGAGGTGGTGACCGCTAGGGCCTGAAAGGGCTTGAGTGCGGAACGAATAAAGGCGGCAGTTTCAGCACTCCCCGCCACCGATAGCGATCGCCCCCGCGCATCACACACCACCGCGTGGGCCACATGGACGGATTCCACAATCCCTTCTCGAAGCAGTTGGACTTGGAGCTCTTCCGACTGGTAGCGATTTGTTCTAGTCATGGCCAAGCCCCATGTGGTGTAGACCCGTCATCTGAATCCTGCCTTCAAAACAACTGGCCTTTATAAAAACTGCCATGTCACAAAAACTGCCATGTCACGGTTAGGCCCAAGAGGAGCATAGCGAACAACCCAAAGGTGTTCCGAATCCGTCGCAAAATCGGCTTGACTTGGTAATCCATAATCAAGCGATCGCGACTCAACACATCCTCTGGCTTCATCCAAATTTGACCATCGTACCAGCCCGATTCCTCATAGGGCACATCTGGGCGCTGTAGCCGTCGCCCCACATGTAACCAACCCACGTAAAGCTGCACAAGGGCTAAGGCTGGCAGAGTTAAGGCCCCGACCGTGGCCACGATCGAAAACAGAATCGGGACCTTCTCCGGCGGAAAACTCACCGCTGCCACCGGCCCAGCCACAATCCAACTCAGGCCCCACCAGATCACCAGGGGCCGGATATAGCCGATCAGCGCACAACTGCCCCAGCGATAGAACCAAGAGTCCCGCATGGATTCGTATTCATTGATGGGAAGCTGCTCAGGGGGAACAGGGCATTGAGACGAAATTGCAGGCATAGTGCTGAAGCGTCCATCACACTGAATTACCATAGCGCCAATCCGTTGCGCTTCAGAGGGTAGGACGCCCGTGTTCAGAGGTGAAGTCTACGATTTCAGCATGACCCCAAAAGGCTTCCAAATCATAAAATTCCCGCTCCTCTGCCATGAAGACATGAACAATCACGTCACCATAATCCTGAAGCACCCACCGCCCTTCACTTTGACCCTCTGTACGCAGCGGTAAACGGCCCAGGGTCTCCTCGACCGAGGCTGCAATGGTGCTGCAGATCGCACGTACCTGAGCCGTCGAAAAACCGGTCACAATCACGAAGTAATCCGCCAGGTACGAAACCTCACCAACCTTGAGAATGTGAATATCGCCCCCTTTACGCTCATCTGCTGCTTGGGCAATGGTTTGCGCCAGCAGCAGCGCCTCATCAAGCTTGGATTGTGTGGTCACAGGAGCCTCCGCTGCAGGCGTCGAAGTGGAAGAGTTTGTCATGGGTGGGCCAGAATCCTCGGTCAGGTCAAAGGGTAATACCGTCAACGATAACGATTTCTGCCTGGCAACGGCGCACACTGTTGAGCAAGATGTCGTTTTCTACCGCTACTGCTTAGCCAGTAAAAAAGCATTACGGGTCAAGATAGTGCGGGGATGGATGGGGTGGCCCGTTTCCAGGAGATGTCTTAAGGAAGCCACACAGGTCTCGTACACCGCTGAAGGCAAATGTTCGTCGCTTAGGTGGCGTAGGTGCTGCAGCTCGCTCGTATCACCGCGCCCTGGCTCCAAACTATCGGCCAGATACACCACGCAACTCACGGCATCCATATCCGGTGCCCCTAAGGTGTGATTGGCGATCGCCTGCAGGACCCGCTCATCCGCCACTCCAAACCTCTGGCGGGCGATCAGGGCACCCACGGGGGCATGGAGTAAATGGGGGCTTTGCCGCTCAGTCGGGTCCAGTTGCCAGCCCGCAGTCGTCGCCATCGCCAATAACCGCCGGGCCGGAAAACACTTGGCTAGGTCGTGCATTAGCCCTGCCGTTTGAGCAGCGGCTACATCTAAGCCATGGTGCTGAGCTAGGGCGATCGCCATAGCTTCTACCCTCAAAATATGATCCAGTCGCTTTTGAGGTACGTTTTGTTGCAACCAATCCAACACTGATTGCCGCAAGGGAAGGTTGGAACGCATGGGCTTTGGACTGTTCACTAATTTAATACGCAGCGAAAGTCCCATTCACCATAGGTGAAACCGCACCCATGGGGATAGCATCCATCCCCCTAACCCCGCTACCCAACCGATGTGTAGGGAGGGATCTGCGTAGAGAACCACCCCAACACTGCAGACGCACTGCAGCGAAGCCACAGATCTAGCCTGGCAGGGAAATCTTTGGCTCCACCGCTCAATCCCAGGGGCAACGTGTATCATAAAGCTCACCGTTTTGGCCCAGGCGATCGCCTCGGGACATCACCTGTAGGAGGACCCCCATGACTGTTACCTTCCAGGTCATCATCCTGGCCCTGCTGATCCCTTGCATCCTTGGCATTGCGATCGGTTACTTCATGGCCCAAAAGCAATCGCAGCGGCAGGCAGCGGCCCTCCAACAGCAAAGTCAAGAGCGGTTTAAGGCCCTCGAAGCTGCCCACGAGCAACGTCTGCAGGAGGCCTTATTTCAGGCCCGACAAGACTATGAATCGCAACTGGCCCAGCGGATTGGCGATTACCAAGATCAGTTCTCCCAGAACCTAGCGGAGCGAGAGCAAGAGCATCAAACTCGCTTAGCGGTCTGGCAACAGGGCCTAACTACGGCCTCTGCACAATCTAACCCCACCAATGCAGGGGGCACTGCCGTTGCAGCCCCTCCTGAGGTGCTGCAACTCAAGCGCCAATATGAAGCCCGGCTCAAAGAAGCAGCCCAAAAACTCCAGCAGGCCTGTGAGCAGCAGCTAGCCCAACGCGCTAAGGCCACGACAGCGGACCTGCAACGGGCCTATGAAACCAAGTTGGCCCAACAAATCGAACAGTATGAGGCTAAGTTGGCAGAGCGGGTCGCCCAGCTAGAGTCGGAGTTTACAGCGCGTCATGACGCGCTGACCGCAGAGGCAGCGCTGATCGAGGATGTCCCTGCACCACCCAGTACTCCCCCTGAGTTCCCCCAAGCTTCCCCCAGCGAAATCATGGGGACGGGAAATAACGATCCCACCATTACCTTGCATCGCCCGTTCTCTCCCATCAGCGCTGAACCCAGCTCGCCACCAGCAGTCAACCCGTTGGATGGCGACGACAGCACACCGGCACCTATACCCTCAGCGCTAGATCGCCTCGATCAAGACTTTGGGCAACCTATAGCCGAAAAAGCTGATGAGCAGGCACAACTCCTCTCTGATCTGGCCGAGCTGGAGGAGATACCACAACTCTCGACAGCAGACTTATCACTATTAGACCAGCTCGAAGATCTGAGTGATGGCCCTCAGGGGGAGGATGCCATTGAAATTGAGCAGTTGGATCCCCTCGATTTAGACGACATCAGTCAGCTGAGTTAACCCCAACTTGGTATCGTATCGACTGAGACGTATTTACCGAACGAAGGAGTTTGCGATGTCCCGCGCTGTCATGGAAACCGATAAAGGCACCATCAATCTGGAATTGTTTGACCAAGACGCACCCAATACAGTGGCTAATTTCGTCAAGCTCTCTAAAGAAGGGTTTTACGACGGTCTCAAGTTCCATCGGGTGATCCCCAACTTTATGGTGCAGGGCGGTTGCCCCCAAGGCACCGGAACCGGTGGCCCTGGGTACCACATCAAATGTGAGATCAACCCCAACAAGCACCTCGCTGGCACCCTATCCATGGCCCATGCGGGCAAAGATACCGGGGGTAGCCAATTCTTTATTTGCCACAGTCCCCAACGCCATCTCGATGGGGTACACACGGTCTTTGGCCAAACCCAAGATATGGATGTGGTGAACGCCATTCGCCAAGGGGACAAGATCAAATCGGTCACGATTGAAGAAGGCTGAACTTGTGGCTGACTACCAACCCTCACTGTTATCTCAGCAGGATTTGCGGGCTGCCGAGGTCTCTTGGGCCTACAACCAGGGTGTGAATCGCGAGCCACCGCTCAGTGCGATCGCCCTGCAAAATTGGAAGCAACGCATCCAGGGATTCCAAGCGGGGGTGGGCACGGCACCCGCTAGCAGTCAGGGATCGCTATTTGATAAGGGTTGCGCTGATTTAGAAGGCTCCACCTCACCCGCTGACGAGATCGATCCATTCGGCTTACCCCAGCGCAATGCTGAGTTCTGGCGGGAGCAGTTTCATGGGGCGGGGGAGTCAGCCCTTTATTTTGTCGTAGACCAGGGGGCCAGCCTCTTGCTGTACGTGGGGGAAACGGTCAAAGCCAATCAACGGTGGAAGGGCACCCATGATTGCAAGCGCTATATCCTCAGCTACATTGAGGCCCATCGCACCCATGGTTTGCGGGTCGAGGTGAATATTGGGTTTTGGCCCCATGCCCCCGTAGAGCGGCAACCCCGCCAAGCCCTAGAGTCTGAACTCATCTATAAGTGGCGATCGCCCTTTAATAAGCAAAACTGGCGCTTTTGGGGCACCCCGTTTGTGGGGCAACCGTTATCCGAAGCATGATTCTGAGCGGGGCTTGCAGAGTGCGATGACGATTTTTTCTCCAGGTGACCTGTTGCGATCGCTGTTTGGGACAGCGGTGAGGGCCGCTCAACCGGATCACCGCATTCCAGCCTTTTTGCCGCCCCCACCCACCGGCAAAACCGTCGTGGTGGGAGCGGGCAAATCAGCGGCAGCCATGGCTCGGGCCGTAGAAAATGCCTGGTCTCGGGCCATAACGGGTGTGGTGGTCACTCGCGATGGCCATGGTGCGCCCACGCAGCATATTGAAGTATTAGAAGCGGCCCATCCCGTCCCGGACTATCGAGGCATGGCCGCTGCCGAACGGATGCTGCAAACGGTTGTCCCCCTAGGGGCAGATGATCTGGTGATTTGCCTGATCTCTGGCGGCGGCTCAGCCCTGCTGACCTTGCCGCCCGCCGGGATCACCCTTGAACAGCTCGCGGATATTAATCGCCAACTGCTGCGCTGCGGGGCCGATATTACGGAAATGAATACGGTGCGGAAGAACCTCTCCCGGTCTTCTGGGGGCCGGTTAGCGGCGGCGGCATACCCGGCCCAGGTGGTCTCCCTGATTATTTCGGATGTACCGGGGGATGATTTGCGGGCGATCGCCTCGGGTCCCACCGTTGGGGATAACGCCACCGCCGCCGATGCCCTCGGGATTTTGCGCCATTATGACATTGCCCTGCCGCCCGTCATTTTGGATTATCTGGAGCGCGATCCAAATCCGGTGATTCGCCCCGATGATATCCGCCTCAGCACCACCCAAAATCACCTGATTGCGACCCCCCAGCAATCCCTCGAAGCCGCTGCTGAAGCCGCCCAAGCCCTCGGCTATACCCCGTTAATCTTAGGCAACGCCATTGAAGGGGAAGCCAAGCAGGTGGGCATCGTCCATGGGGGCATTGCCCGCCAAGGGGTCAACCATGGGCAACCGGTGGCCCCGCCCTGTGTGATTCTCTCCGGCGGTGAAACCACCGTCACCGTCACTGGGGAAGCCGGCAGGGGCGGGCGAAACTGCGAATTTTTGCTGTCCTTAGCCATGACGTTGAGCGGGTTAGAGAACGTGTGGGCGATCGCCTGCGATACCGACGGCATTGATGGTAGCGAAACCAATGCGGGGGCGGTAATCACCCCCGAGAGTTTGCACCAAGCTCAGCAACAGGGGTTGAGTGCGGCTGACTATCTCAGCCGCCACGACAGCTACAGCTTTTTTGAGGCCATTGACGCCCTAGTCGAAACGGGACCCACCCTGACCAACGTCAATGATTTCCGCGCCATCCTGATTGAACCGTGACGGATGCTGGGGCCGAGAAGCAGGCAGATCTGTGGCTGGCCCTCGTGATCGGCAATACCCGGCTCCATTGGGCGGCATTTAAGGGCGATGCGCTGCTAGACACCTGGCATACCCACCACCTCACCCCCCAGCAGGTTGCGCCGTTGATGACCGATCTGGGATGTCAGCAGCGGTGGATAAGCCTAGGCGCAGCGCCACAGCCATCCCAGGCTTCTCTAGCTCAGCCCCCGCTCTATGTGGCTTCGGTGGTGCCGGACCAGGCCGAACTTTGGAGAGCCTATCCCCACCTCCACACCATTACCCTCGACCAGTTGCCCCTCGACAATCTGTATCCCACCCTGGGGATCGATCGCACTTTAAATCTGCTGGGGGCGGGAGATCGCTATGGCTGGCCGGTCATGGTGGTGGATGGCGGCACCGCCTTGACCTTTACGGCAGGGCAGAACCAGGGCTTGATCGGCGGGGCCATTTTGCCGGGGATCACTCTCCAGTTAAGGGCTTTAGGAGAGCAAACCGCAGCACTCCCCCAGGTGCAACTCACCTCCGAAAACCCACCCCGCTGGGCCAGTAATACCCATGATGCGATCCGCAGTGGGGTGTTCTGGGGGCAACGGGCGGTGGTGTTGGATGCGTTGATGACTTGGTGGCAGGACTATCCCGCAGGGCAAGCTGTTATCACTGGGGGGGATGGGCTACGACTCTATGAAAGCCTGAGCGATCGCCCAGAGTTTGCCAACCTCCACCCTGACCCCGATCTGGTCCTTTGGGGGGTCAGGGCCTACCGCAGGCATCATCTCAACACCACGGATACATGATTGGTCTGGGCAGACAGATGCCGCAACTGGATTTGGATCTGGACACCAGCGTCCAGGGAAATCGGGTGGTGATGCTCCCCAAGCCATCCACGGCCACATGGTTTACGCCCCCACAACCCGACTCACATCATCCACAGCTCGATTGCTATAGCAGTCGCCAATTGCATTAAGACATAAGCTAGAAGCATTTCCCATCTCCGGTGAGTGCC
>JAQCKL010000186.1 GCA_027592485.1 Cyanobacteriota bacterium | reverse complement strand
GTATTTGACCTGATGGGTGAGTCAGGTGTAGGTATCGTCAGCGACGATTGGGCAATGGATATGGCGGAAGCCCGCCGCCGCCTCGGTCCTGACATTGCGGTGCAGGGGAATGTGGACCCCGCTGCCCTGTTTGGCTCCAAGGAATTTATCCGCGATCGCATCCTCGACACCGTTAAAAAAGCCGGTCGCCGGGGCCACATCTTGAATCTGGGCCACGGCATCTTGCCGGGTACCCCTGAAGAAAATGCCGCGTTCTTCTTTGAAACGGCGAAGAACCTGGATCAACTCATGGCCGTACCTGTTTGACCCAGGGCATAGCCCTTCGGTGATAGGCTGATATCACCCTGGTTTCATGGGCCTTCCGACTGAGTCGGGACCCGTTGGACCAGGGTGATTTGATGTGTTCCAGAGTTCGCTGGTGTCTGATCTTTCTTCCCCTTCACCGAAACGTATTTTTATCACCGGCGCTAGTGGCTGCATTGGTCACTATTTAGTAGAAGCCCTCCTGGCAGAAACGCCCCACCAACTCTTTCTATTGGTGCGTAATCCTGACAAACTGCTGTTTAATTGGCAGGATCAGCCTCGCATTCAAGTGATTGTCGGCGATATTCGCAGCATCCATGACCAGCGGGAGCTACTGGCCACTATCGATACAGCGGTGTTAGCAGCCACCTCCTGGGGGGGTGCCCAAGAAATTTTTGACATCAATGTCACCGGCAATCTCGAACTGATGGGGCTATTGGGGGGCGATCGCTGCGAGCAGGTGCTGTACTTTTCCACCGCCAGCATTTTGGACCACAATAACCACCCCCTCAAGGAAGCGGGCAAGCTGGGCACCGACTATATCCGCAGCAAATATGACTGTTATCTGCGCTTACCCGAACTAGACATTGCCCCTCGCATCACCACGGTATTTCCCACCTTGGTCTTCGGCGGCGAACCCAATAAACCCTATTCCCACATTTCCACGGGGTTATCCGAGGTGGCTCAATGGATGTGGTTGATTCGCTTATTAAAGATCGATGGCAGCTTTCACTTTGCCCATGGTCGCGATATCGCCCAGGTGGTCACCCATCTCATCGATCATCCCCCTGGTCCTAGTGACAGTCGCCAGGTTGTGATCGGCAACCCTGCCTTAACGGTGAGTGAGGCCGTATCGGCGGCCCTAGATTATTTAGGGATGTCCCACGTACTGCAGATTCCATTGTCCCCTTGGTGGGCTGATCGCCTGATCGACTGGTTCAATATTGAGATGGCCCCTTGGGATCGATTTTGCGTACAGTATCGGCACTTCACCTATCACAATCCCGTTTATCCCGCCCTGTTGGGGCGCGAGGCATACTGCCCAACGGTGGGCGATCTGCTTCAGGTCAGCGGCATTGCGGCAGGCTAGTGGTCTGTCAACCTTTCATTTAATAGGTTAGACAAAGCACTCGGTCCAGATTGGCTATGGGGACGGGCACAACTAGGGGCATAGCGCAGCCTCACTAGGACTCGCAATCTTGTCTGAACCGGACTGGCGACCGCGATATCTCCGTTCCCCCTTAGAATCAGAAGCACAGATGTACTGTTGCTGCTTTGCCCATGGCCATTATTTCTTCCCAGTCATCATCTCAGCCCCAAAAGCCTAAGGCCAGCAACAAGGCCAGCGACCTGGGAAAATTGCCCGCAGCATCTGAGTCAGCGCCTAGGCCAGCATCTGGGCCAGCGTCTGGGCCTCTGGAACCGGCTCAATCTGAACCGAACACACTACCGGCTGCGGACCAATCGACGCTGGGGCCAGTCAAGGCCACATCCCTGGTGCAATCCGGCAAGTCCTTGGCAGGCAAGCCGGAGGATAGCTTACGGCCCCAGCAAATCAAGGACTATATCGGCCAAAAATCCCTCAAAGAGGTCTTGGATATCGCCATCCAAGCGGCTAAATCTCGGCAAGAACCCCTCGATCACCTCTTGCTCTATGGGCCACCCGGTTTGGGCAAAACCACCATGGCCTTGATCTTGGCCCAGGAGATGGGCGTGGCCTGCAAAATCACCAGTGCCCCTGCCCTCGAACGACCTCGGGACATTGCGGGCCTACTGGTCAACCTGAAGCCCGGAGATGTGTTGTTTATTGACGAGATTCATCGCTTACCCAAGGTCACCGAAGAGATTCTGTACCCAGCCATGGAAGATGGCCGTCTCGATATCACCATTGGCAAAGGCCAAGGTGCCCGCACCCGCAGCCTAGAACTACAGCCGTTTACCCTGGTGGGGGCCACCACCCGCGTGGGGGCCTTGACGTCGCCGTTGCGCGATCGCTTCGGCTTGGTCCAGCGGCTACGGTTTTATGAGGTGGATGAACTGACCGAAATTGTAATCCGCACGGCCCAAGTCCTGAAAACCCCGATCAAACCCGATGGGGCCACCGAAATTGCCCGCCGGTCCCGAGGCACCCCCCGCATCGCCAATCGCTTGCTGAAGCGGGTGCGAGACTATGTGGAAGTCAAATCGTCTGGGGCAATCACCGAAGCGATCGCCGCCGAGGCCCTTGAGCTGTTTAACGTCGATCCCTGCGGTTTAGACTGGACCGATCGCCGCCTCCTTACCGTGATGATTGAAAACTTTAACGGCGGACCGGTGGGTCTAGATACCATGGCCGCCGCCACCGGCGAAGATGCCCAGACCATTGAGGAGGTATACGAGCCCTACCTGATGCAAATTGGCTATCTCCATCGCACCCCCAGGGGTCGGGTGGTCACCCCTGCGGCCTGTCGTCACTTGGGCTATGAGAACACCACCATGCCTGCGGGACTCAGCGACCACCAGGTTTCATTACTTTAGAGGGAACCAGGCTGTACAGAGAACGGGAACGGCGCAATACGCCTAGTATCCCTTGGCCTAGCCACCGTCCTATGGCGATGATTTTGACTAAGACGCTACCACTAGCGTCAGCAGGTTTTAGTCTACGCTAATTAGCCGGATTAAATTCCCAAAATAAACTAGACATTTCCGCTGGTTTGAGTACAATACAGCGGCATAGCCATTTTGCGGTGCACTCTGTTAGACCCGCTGCTCTGTTTTTCATCACCAGGATCGGTACTATGGTCGCTGCTGTTACCCCCACTGAAAATCGCTACGAGCGTCTACCGGATGATGTGCGATCGCTCCTCAACAGCCGACTACAGATGATTAGTCCCGGCGATAACCCATTGCCACCGCCCGCCACCGCCAAGCCCCCCAAGGCGCAGCCCGTCACCGTCTCCTTGCGGAACGTCAGCAAAACCTATGACAACGGCAGTCGCGCCCTCGTCAACGTCAACCTCAATATTGGCAAGGGCGATTTTTTGTTTGTGACCGGCCCATCTGGATCGGGTAAGTCCACCCTCCTGAAGCTGCTCTACGGCCAAGAACGCCCCTGCTCTGGGGAGGTGGTGATTGGCGACCAGTCCCTCACCCGCCTGCGGGGCAATCGCTTGGCCATGGTCCGTCGCCGCATCGGCATTGTTTTTCAAGATTACAAACTGATTCCTCGGCGCACCGTCGCCGAAAATGTGGCCTTTGTGCTGTGGGCTCAGGGCTACACCCGCAAGGAAATCCATCGGCGGTTGTGGCCCACCCTGAAGATGGTCGGGCTACAGGACAAGGCCAAGTGCTTTCCTGACCAGCTCTCCGGTGGGGAGCAGCAACGGGTCAGTATTGCCCGAGCGGTGGTGGGTACCCCGCCCCTGCTTCTGGCCGACGAGCCCACCGGCAACCTAGACTCCGAGAATTCTCTCCAGGTCGTGAAGATCCTAAAGAAACTGAACTCCATCGGCATTACGGTCATCGTCACCACCCACAACGAGCACCTCGTCAGACTGTCTAATCACCCAGTGGTACAACTACGCAATGGCTATCTCCGCCATCTGCGTCAGTAGACAGTGGATCTGAAACCGATTCTGACAATCCAAGTTATGAGGAGATTTCCAGATAAGAATTTCCCCCTTGTAGGGTGCTGTTAGCGTTGGCGGAGCCATACCGAAGGCATGAGCATAACGCCCACGGCCAGGTATTTTTATTTCTAGAAATCGCCATAACTGCCCAGGTGTTGGATGCCGCTCCACAGGCCACACAAAACGCTAGATGTAGGGCTTGGCATTTTTATACAGACAACAATAAACTTGCAGTTCTCAATAAGGGTCATGTTTCAGGGTGTAGTTGAGAATCGAGTTTTGAGTGATATTCGCTGAAACCCTTCTGGGTAAAGGCTTCTCTGATTTCTCTCCCTACCTGGATAGTTACGCAGAAACATATAAAGTTATGCTCACTGGCAAACTTGCGCATAGACCCGTAATGTCTTTTCCGCAATCTTAGGCCACGTGTAATTTGCTGTCACCTTGGCCTTGCCTGCCCGACCCATGGCCGCTGCCTCTAAGGGATGATCCAGTAGGTAGATAATGCGATCGGCAATCTCTGCTGGATCTTGATTGACCAAGAAACCATCTTTGCCCTCAGTAATCACATCTGCGATCGCAGGAGCCATCCCCCCAATCACAGGCTTTTCGAAATTCCATGCCTCGGTGTAAACACCACCAAAACTCTCTTGGCTAGAAGGCACACAGAGGGTGTAACAAGCTGCCAGAAAATCGGTTTTTGTTTGTAAATCGACCGTACCAAGGCAGTGAATCCGAGGGTCTGGGTAGGCGGCAAACACCTGGTAGGAATTTTTAACTTGGGGGCCTAGGAAAACAAATGCCACATCGGGATGTCGATGCCAGACCAATGCTGTTGCCTGCAATAGTTGGCGATATCCTTTATAGCCATAATGCTGACCTAGGAAGAGAACTATTGGTCCCTGGACTTGATGGCGCTGTTGGCACTGTTGAGGATGGGCCGCCGAAGCTAGAACCGGCCCAATTCCAGTGATATGAATCCTGCTTTCCGCTACCCCCAACATCATCAGAGTTCGTTTCTCACTACCTGTTAAAGCTAGAACAGCATCGGCACGACGATACAGTTCTACATAAGAACGATAGCGCCATCCCACCCAACGAGGGTGATGCAGAGGGGTTAGCACAACCGGAATTTGCTGTTGGGCAGCAATCTCAAAAGAGGCATAGCTTAAGGGCTCCCGACCAACACGAACATTGTGAATCAAGTCAACCGATTGAGCCCAGACATAGATATGGGGTTCAAGAACACGAGCAATGGCTGGCAACGCCACAGACATTAGCGGATAGTAAAGCGGTAGCCAGGGAAGTATACGGAGCTTCTCTACTAGGCTCAAGCCTAAACGGTGAACGGGAACGCCTTCTATACAATAATTATGTGCTGGTGGTTGTTTCAGGGTTGTTCCCAAGAACCAATCCGAGCGATTTTGATCCCAGTGACAGACAACTTGCACCGCATCAGCGTCTATATTTTGGGCCAATAAGTGAGTGTGAACTTGGGCTCCACCCACAGAAGGCGGATAGGCCGTAATGCTATAAAGGACACGCATAAATACTGAGCACCTATAAGGGCACCTCGATTAATTCAGTTTGATTGAGAAAAAACCTCGTTATTGAGAAGACCCAACGAGATGTTAGGGGTTTCAGGCGTCGCTTTTTGGGGGCAAATCGTTTTTTCGAGGTGCCCATAAGCTTGAGGTCTCTGTTGCCCTATTGATCATCAGCGACCGGAGCAAAAGCCAGGGCTTGCAAATTTGCCCCCAGACCAACATGGGCCGATAGATGATAAACAGACCAGCCGAGAATTCGTAAAAGAACAGGTAGTCTGGCAAGAGATTGAATGAATTGGGGGGCTGAGGAATAGGCTTTAATCCTAAAATATCCGGTCTTTCTTAGCAGGTGAATTAGCGATCGAGAATTGAAATAGGTTAAATGCTCTGGCGGGATAATTAGCGACCAAGAACGTCCTTTTAATATTGCTCCTAGGCCACCCCAGTTTGGCGTTTCAATAAAAAGAACACCACCAGGCTTTAACCAGCCAACTATTTTTGCAAGGGCGCTCACTGGATTGATCAGATGTTCTAAAATGTGATACATGCTGATCAAATCAAAAGATCCTTTTGCAAAGTCTAAACTGTCGATATCGCCTATTTGGATATACCTCTGCCAATCCTCTCCTGCGCGTCTAGCTGCTTCTGGCGAGATTTCTGTACCTGTGACCTCCCAGCCTTGGATTGAAAACACTTTCAATAAATCTCCTTCGCCACAGCCAATATCTAAATACTGACCATGCCGATCTTGATAGAGTAGTTCAGGGGCTTGGCGATGTAAGTAGCGGCAGATTTGCTGATACCGAATATCGGCTGATTTTGTGCCGGAAAGACTACCCTCATGATATGTCTCGCGATAGTCTTCGGCGTCATAAAAATCCAGCAAATCTGACAAGCTGGGAACAGGACTATAGAATACCAGAGTACAACTTTTGCATTTCAAAAGTTGACCTTCAGCAACATCAAACAGCTTTTTAGGATGTGGTTTCTCACAAATAGGGCATTGGGGTTGAGGAGTCATGTTTGAACAGAGGAGTAAGGGATTAATTGACCTTGCCATGCCCGAAAAACTGCCCAGATGACCTTGAGCATGTAATTGGGAGACAACGACGGGGTCATTCGCAAACAGTTGACAATAGTATAAATTGGAAACAGCCATCTCAGATTAGGACGATACATAACGGACGAGTAGTTTTTGTGAATATAGATCAGATTCCGGAAGTAATAGTAGTACTTGATTCTGGTGAATTTAAAAACAGAATCTGGGTGCCGATAGATGGCATTCACAACGGTGCCAATAGAAAAGCCAGCTTGCTTGATGCGCAAAAAATACTCATATTCGTCACCCCAAATAAAGAGTTCTTTTTTGACGCAACCAATTTTTTCGGGAATACTTTTATTGATGAGAACACCATTAAAAAAATTGGCTGTACCAGGATAAATACCTTGACTGGCTTGATCACGAAGCTCGCTGTAGGTCTGGATATATTGACGCTTAACAAAGTAGCCTTGAGTATCAATGATCCGTAATTTCAAAGATAGTTTTTCTGGATCATTGGGATTGATGACGGCAGACCCTAGCACATCGTAACCCGTAGCTTGGTTCAAAAGTCTGGCCAAGCAGGTATCATCGGGAATGCCATCATCGTCCATTAACCAGAGCCAATTGTGGCCTGCTTCAACGGCCTGCTTCATCCCTTCATGGAAGCCGCCAGCGCCGCCGGTATTTTCAGGCAATCGAATGTATCTCACCCGAGAATTATCGAGGTAGCCCAGATCTTGCAGATATTGAGTGGTACCGTCATTTGAAGCATTATCAATAATGAAGAGTAGATCGACAGGGTGCGTTTGACGAAGGACGGCTTGCACCGCTTTTTCAAGCAGTGCTTTGCGATTGTAGGTGACGATAACAGCGGCAACCGTATCCATAGAAAAAATGAGTCAGATGGCTAGAAACGAAAACTTGATCCAACAAAGAGGCCATCTTTGATGGAGTCGGCAATGCCTTGGAAGATCCAGCGACCGTAGCGGCCAATGGGGTAAATTTGATGCGCTTCTAAGGCTGCGAGAGCCTGTTGCCGCCAGGATGATTGGGGGCGCATCCAGGTGTAGGCGACCTCAATCCAGGTGGGATCAACGGCGTCGGTGGTGGTGATGTAGCCCCAATCTTGCAGCTCTTGCACCACCTGCGTACTGTAATCGGTAATTTCAGCGGCTGTCGGTTTCATGCCGCCCAGGTAAGCCCGCTCCACATAGATGCTGACGCGATCGCCCTTTTCCTGGGCTGACCTTGGCAAAAAAGACACATCTACGTTGCTGTAGAAGCCAACCCGATGGAACCCAGACTGGGCATCGGGGTTATAAAGCCAGTGATCGTCGGGGCATTTGGGTCCTCTGACTGCGCCAATATTGAGCACCAGAACCGATGTGTAGGGATTGGCGGGGGCATCCACCGGGATGTGGGTCAATGCCATCAGGTGATTGAGGGGCAGGGTGGCGATGAGCTGGTCGTAGGCGTAGGTGCTGCCATTGGCACAGTGGAGGGTGCGATCGCCCCAATCAATCTTGATCACC
>JAQCKL010000185.1 GCA_027592485.1 Cyanobacteriota bacterium | reverse complement strand
GCATCCGGGTCAATCGCTTCCAACTCATCCGGTTCATCAGGGGGAATTTCTCCCGTGCCCTGTCGTAGCGCCTGGGCAAAATCGATGTAATCCCCGCCCAACTGCTCCAAAATATCGGCGGTGATGCTGGCAAAGGAGCGGAGCCCTTGCAGCTCTTCGGCCACCTCGGCATTGGGATTGGTCAAGAAAGCCCGAAAGTCTTGATTAGAGAGCTGATTCCAGCGCCGTTCTACCGCCGCTGACACACTGTTAATCACCTCAATGGTGTCTTCTGCGGGCAACAACTCCAGCAAAACCGATCGCACCCGAGGGGCAAAATCATATTGAACGAGGTCTTGCCCCTCTAATGGCAGCCGATCGAACGGGCTCTCTCCTGACGCTGGGGGATCTGATGGGGTCGAATCCTCGCCGTGCAGGGATTGCGTCAACGCCGACACATCCTGTTCTGGCAGGCGCTGCAATAAGCCACTGAGCAACACCTCAGCCACTGGCAATGGGGACTGCGCTTGCTCAAACATGGCATCCCGAATCAATCGCACCACCGGCAGCGTAATCACCGGGGCTGCCGCCAACAGCATGATCAAGCGCTGGGCCGCAGGGGAGGCCAAGGCGAGAAAGCGCTGGGTGCGATCGCGGGCTAGAGCTTCCAACGCTTGGGCATAGACCACGTTGAAATCGGCCTCGCCCCCGTCGTCAAAGTTTTGACGGGCACGCTCCTCCGCAAGCTGTTCGTAGGATTTAGCGCGGGGTATTGAGCCCCCTCGCTGGGGCAGCAGAAAGCCCGGAGTCACCGCGCGGCGATCGCCCGCCACCATCAAACTCCAGCGGGTTAAATCCTGCACATCACTGGTCACCACCGGCATCGCTACCCGCTGTAAGGCATCCTCCGGTTCATCCCGTTCTTGAACCTGTAGCTTTAACCGTTGGTTGGCCACACCCGGACTATCATTGCGAATCGCCACCGCCGTACCCCGCCCCAAGGCCGTCCGCTTCCACATCCAGGGGGGCAACATCTGCCATACCACCGTGGGCATCACCTGCCCCCAGTCCTGCAACATGGGCAACAGGGTGCCATCCCACCAATAGGCCCCGGCACAGTCGCTCAGCACAATCACAATGCGCTGCCCCCGCTGGTCAATCAGCTCGCTGGGGCGGTGGCCAGGGCGATTCGGTTTAGAGAAGAGCAACACCTGCCCATGGGCAGTCGGGGCCGCGAGATCCACCACCAAGTCAAACACCCGCACATCTCGGAAAGCGCCGTAGCGCCGCAGCATTCGCACTACATCCTGCACCAGCCGTTGCCAGATATGCATGGATGAACCCCGGTCCACCACCAAAATGATGTCGAACCAGGGGGCTTGTTCCGGTTTCAGAACCGGTAAACAGAGACGGGTGCGGGCAATGTTGTCCACCGTGGCAGATTCATCTAGGCGCTTACCCGTACCGATGTCGATCTTTCGCAGTAGGGGCCTGAGGGCTCGAATAATCGCTAGCGAATCGGTGAGCATGGCCGGATCGGCCAGCCACACCGGCAAGGTTTGGGGCGGCAATACACCCGCCTGGGGGGTCGTGGCGGCAATATTAGCGCGGGGTAAGGGCTCTGGCTCTGCGGCGGCAACCTCTGGGGTGACCGCCGCTTCCTCTGGCTCCACATCAATGGCAGGTAGGGGTAATGGGGCGGATTCAGCAGGGGAAACTTCAGTGGCGGGCTCCCCTTGCAGGGCCAACCACAGCGTCTCAGC
This sequence comes from Cyanobacteriota bacterium, assembly GCA_027592485.1. Lineage (GTDB taxonomy): Bacteria > Cyanobacteriota > Cyanobacteriia > Phormidesmidales > Phormidesmidaceae > PCC-6406. Next base: position 6,295 of record JAQCKL010000185.1, on the reverse strand, counting down.
AATCTCGACGCTGGTAAAATTCCGCTCCTCGGCCAGTAGTTTAATCAGTTCACTGACAGAACGCGCTGATGCCCCAACTGTCCCCGCCTGGGTCATTCGTCGGCCTCGCTCAATCGCTTAAAGAGCAAGTTTTGCAGCCGTTTCATTTCGGCATCACTGGGGCTATCGTCACGGGTGATCAAATAAATGGCGTTTAAGAGCTGGTCGGTGGCGCGATCGGCTTTGTTGCCCTTATCCAAAAACTGGCCAATCAAGTCCGTAAGATTGGTTTCGGCCTGGGTCCAGCCCCTGGGGTCGGCATTATTGAAGTGCGATCGCACAACGGGTAGCAGTGACTCAGGGGTGGGATTCGGCATTCTCACCCGCAGACAACGGCGATAAAATGCCGGGGGAAAGTCTCGCTCCCCATTGCTGGTCATAATCACGATGGGAAATTCACAGCATTTCACCCGGCCATTGCGAATGGTCGCCACCCGATCGGGATCGGCGGTACGGACCTCCAGAGTCAGATCTGGCTTTTGAGTATCCTGGCGCAGACGTTTACGGCGCACCAATTCTGGAATCTCAAATTCCCCTTCTTCAAAGAGGTTCAGCAAATCATTCGGCAGGTTCAAATCGCTTTTGTCAATCTCATCGATGAGTAACACCCGAGGCAGCAGGGAGGGCAGAAAGGCCGTGCCCACGGGTCCCAACTGAATGTAATCCCCTAAGTCGCCTTCTTCTTTTGGGGGCTTTGCTGCATCCGTGGTGCTGGCCGCACGGGTCTTGTCGAGCTGCACATCTTGTAGGCGGGCGATCGCGTCGTAGCGGTATTCGGCATCCACCAGATTGGCCTTTGCGGTAATCGGCCAAGTCAATACAGGCCCCAATTGCAGTTCATGGGCGATCGCGTAGGCCAGAGAAGTTTTACCCGAACCAGGGGCACCGGTCACCAGCAGGGGTCGCCGCAGGTGAATCGCCGCATTCACCGCATCTACAATCTCTGAATAACCGTCCTTGATCGGTACGCGAAAACTTTTACCCCGCTGTTTAGCCCGCTCACTGGCCTGGGCTTGCCTGCGGAGTTCCTGCCAGTCAGTCCGATCTTTCTCTGGGTCAACATCACCATGGGCGAGAAATCGTCGCCAGGGGGGACAATCTGGCAATTCAGGACGTTGCCCAGGTGAGTCTGGATAAATGAGACCTTGGGGCTGATCGTCATCACAGTTTCCGCAGAAGTATTTCCAGGACATAGGCAAAGGAGAACAAGGGGCTATGACGCAACAAGCAGGTCTTCTTCTTGGGTCGGATCAGGTAAGTTGGGCCGTCGATCAGGTCGATCACACAGCAGTCTAATATGCGCCGTTGCCCGTTTCTGCTTCCAGTGCTGAGCCAAGTCAGCGAAATTGGTTAGCTGGCGGTCTTGGAGCAATTGGTCCAGCTCCATAATCCTCTGATCGGGTGTTTGGGTATTGTCTTGCCCAAACCAAAGGGCAATGGGTACGGCAGCGTTAATGATGTCGTAGAAAATCTCCTGGCGATCGCTCTCTTCTGAAGGCAATTCAGCCACCAGCTTTAAGCCAGGGACATGTCTCACATCTTCCAAATCGCCGATATTTGGGCAATCCGCTTGCAGGTGGAATTTTTCACAGGCATCGTTGTTCTGCACGCATTCCTCAAGGCGCTGCCAATTTTTCTTGAGAACCACTTGGGTGGGCCGATCAGAAATCCGCTCCAGAGCGCGCACCACAAATCCCCGATGCTTGCCTAGCGGACGCAACCGCCCCTGTTGATTTTCCACCTGCCAACTATCCGCCAAGTCGGTGATCTCTTCTAGGTATTGGCAAGGGAGAAACAACTCTAAATGGACCCGGCCACAGTCATAGATCGCCAACTTATTTTCCGCTGCTCGAATCCACTGAGAGAGATGGCTCGGCACTTGATCCAGCGTGCAGGTGGTAGGGGAGGCACCAAATTTAATGGGATTGGCTTCTCCCAACACATGCAGCTCCGGAAACAGATTGATAGCAGCGCCATGGGCTTCGAGCGCAATCAGCAAATACCCCTGGCAAGGATTCGGACTGGGTTGCTCAGGAACCTGAGGGGGGACACCAAAGGCTTGGGTAATGCGATCGCGCCATTGTTCAAAAGGCATCAAGTCTCGTTCAGCAGCCTCCCCTGACGCCTGCCATGTCGCGATGACTTGTTCCACAAACCGCACCGCTAAGACAGGTTTATACACCTGCAATAGGGATTGAATTTGCTTCGGATCCGTTAGGGGCTTGTGATCCGGGCGGACATTCCAAAAATCGTTCCCCTTGACTCTTTGAAAGGCCTGAAGAAAGGCACTCTGCATAACCGCAAAGTCATAGGGAGAAAACGCTTCAAACAGTTCTGCACAGTCCGCTGTTGTCAGATGGTTGGCCTGTTTTGCCACCAAAGGTTTTCCGATGACTTGGTCCAAGGTTTCCTTAAGCACAACCAACCCTGGTCCAGTATTTTCTGCCCATTCCAATAGTGCGATCGCCCGTGCTCTCAGCGCCGACGAATCCGAAGGCAAGATTCCCGCTGGGGGATTAAGAACAAATTTCAGGGTTTGGAACTGCGGCGCTGGAAGCGTTGCCAATGCCTCTGCCAAATCAAAGCGCTCTTCCCTAGATAAAGTTTGGTTCTCTGGCATCAACGACGATGGCTGCAGGGACTGGGACCAACCACATTAGTCCCACCAAAGCTTAACCATGGAGGAATATAACTGAACATAACGGCAGCTCGTAGACTGGGTCGAGCCAACGAAGACCCAGCGGGGATATCGGTCATAATTCCGGTGGGTGGGTCGGCAGACCTTGACCCACCCTACGGTGTACTCTGCGAGAAGCCGCAAAGCGTCTAAGGGGCCGTAGCTTGCTTCTGCGGAGCGGTACAACACACGCGAAAACCGATATCGGAATCGCGGTTCTCGGCATAGGGGCCGTAACGATACGTGGACCGGCAATTCTTCGGATAGTCGTACCAGGAGCCGCCACGGAGGACACGAACATTCTTGCGCTCTGCATCTATCCAGGCCCTGCCATCGATAGGGGCACCCTCATAGCTATCGTGAAAGTCATCCTCACACCACTCCCACACGTTGCCATGCAGATCCCGCAGTCCCCAGCGATTAGCCGGGAAGCTACCCACTTCTGTCGTTTTTTGGCGGTACTCCCCTTTCGCGCCATCGCCAAAGGTTTCAGTTCCTTGGTAGTTAGCCAACTCAGCAGTTAACGTCTCCCCAAAGTGAAAGGGGGTTTCGGTGCCCGCCCGGCAGGCATATTCCCATTCCGCCTCACTGGGGAGGCGATAAGCCTTACTGGTTTGAGCCGATAAACGCTGACAAAACTCTGTCGCATCATCCCAGCTCACCCGCTCTACGGGCCGGTTATCTCCTTTAAAGTTTGAGGGGTCAGGGTCCAGCTTGATATTGATTCGCGGACAACCTGCCACTACGCGCCATTGAACCTGGGTGATCGGATATTTACCCATAAAGAATGAAGGTACAGTCGCCTGATGGCGGGGCAGCTCACGGGCATAAGCATTCTTGTAAGTCGATTCGTCTACTTGGCGCTTCAATTCCGCTGCTTCTGCTTCCGTTTGCCCCATCCAAAACTGCCCCGATGGGATCAACATCAGCGGTAATTTCACCCCATCCCCCAGATCCTCGGTGTAGCGTTTGTTGGTGCGCTGATAGCGATGCAGGGTCAGATTATTCAACGGTTGACGCCATCTCCATCGGTAAAGCAGGCTGGACCATACCCACCAAAATGCCCATGATTTGGCTGAGGTAAAGCTGCTGGCGAGACAAGCTGACAATAAAATCACAAAACCCGCTCAGGTTTTGGTCTGGATCAACGTTGAATTCGATACCAGAGAACAGGCTCACCTGGTCCTTCAGAAGACGCTTCAACTCCACCAGCATTGGGGCAATGATCATCTCAGAGCGGGCTTTCTCGGTGTTAATCGCTAGCGCCAAGGGCACGGTGTAGTTGAGATAGGCGGTAAATGCCTCTACTAAAGGCACCTGATCAGGGGGATTGGGAAACAGATCGCGATCGCTCTCCAGGGTCAAGCCAAACTGCTTTCTAACCGTTGCTAACGTGAAATCCTGGTAGGGCATGATTACCTCCCAGGCAACTACCTCTGCTCAAATTATAGGGACTCCTTTCCTGACAGTGATTCGAGAGGGTCGTTCCCAGAGGATTTTAAAAGCTCGCCCAATCCTGTTGTGATTCTGGAGGCATGATCCTAGATAATGGAACGGTTTTGCGAACAGCATTCTTTCTCTCCCCAAAAGCACACCACAGGATCCATGCGTACCCATTACTGCGGCCAACTGCGGTCAGACGATATCGAAGCCACGGTCACCCTCTATGGTTGGGTCGATCGTCGCCGCGACCATGGGGGCGTCATTTTTGTGGATCTGCGCGATCGCACCGGCCTCATCCAAATTGTCAGCGACCCCGAGCGCACCCCCGCCTCCTATGGGGTGGCCGATGGGCTGCGGAATGAATATGTGGTGAAGATCACCGGGCGGGTGAGCCAGCGTCTGGAGGGATCTGTGAACCCCAAACTCCCCACCGGGGAAGTGGAGGTGTACGCCGACGCGATCGAGGTGCTGAACGCGGTGCGTAAGCAACTGCCCTTCCAAGTCTCGATGGGGGAGCCCGAGACCAGCACCGTGCGCGAAGAGCTGCGGCTGCGGTACCGCTACCTGGATCTGCGCCGGGAGCGCATGGCCCGCAACCTGCAAATGCGCCACGGCATCGTCAAGGCGATGCGCCGCTTCCTCGAAGACGAAGCCGACTTTATGGAAGTGGAGACTCCGATTTTGACCCGATCCACCCCCGAAGGGGCGCGGGACTATCTGGTGCCGTCCCGAGTCAACCCCAGCGAATGGTTTGCCCTGCCCCAGTCGCCGCAGCTCTTCAAGCAATTGCTGATGGTGTCGGGGGTCGATCGCTACTACCAAATTGCCCGTTGCTTCCGGGACGAAGACCTGCGGGCCGATCGCCAGCCGGAGTTCACCCAGCTCGACATGGAGATGAGCTTCCTGTCGGAGGAAGAAATCCTGGCGTTGAATGAGCAACTGGTGGCCCATATCTTTAAAGCCGTCAAAGGTATTGACCTGCCCCTCCCCTTCCCCCGGCTCACCTACGCCGAAGCCATGGATCGCTACGGCAGCGACAAGCCCGATACCCGCTACGGTTTAGAGCTGGTGGAGGTGTCTGATCTGGTGGCCGATTCCGGCTTCAAGGTCTTCTCAGGGGCGGTCAAATCCGGCGGCATGGTCAAAATTTTGCCCATCCCCGGCGGCAATGATGCGGTGTCGAATGTGCGCATCAAGCCCGGTGGCGACCTGTTCAAAATTGCCACCGATGCGGGGGCCAGGGGCCTCGCCTATATCCGCGTGCGGGAGGGCGGCACCATCGACACGATCGGGGCGATCAAAGACAACCTCAGCGAGGCCCAAAAGCAAGAAATCCTAGAACGCACCGGTGCCCAGGAGGGCCATCTGCTGCTGTTTGGGGCGGGAGATGCCGCCATCGTGAACGCCACCCTCGACCGGGTGCGACAGGCGATCGCCAAAGAAATGGATCTCATCCCCGCCGATGCCCTGAATCTGCTGTGGGTGACGGAATTCCCCATGTTTGAGTGGAATGCCGACGAAAAGCGCTACGAAGCCCTGCACCACCCCTTCACCGCCCCCCATCCAGACGACATTGCTGACCTGACTACGGCAAGAGCCGTGGCCTATGACCTGGTCTTTAACGGTTATGAAATTGGTGGCGGCAGTTTGCGGATCTACCAGCCTGATGTTCAGGCCAAAGTCTTTGAAACCATTGGCCTCACCGATGAAGAAGCCAACGACAAATTTGGCTTTTTGCTGGAAGCCTTTGAATATGGCACCCCACCCCATGGGGGCATCGCCTACGGTCTCGACCGCTTGGTGATGCTGATGACTGGTGAAGAGTCGATCCGCGATGCGATCGCCTTCCCCAAAACCCAGCAAGCCCGCTGTTTACTCACCAATGCCCCGGCGGGGGTGGATGCCAAGCAGCTCAAGGAGTTGCAGGTGGCATCCACTTTTAAACCCAAGCCCAAGCCTGAGGCGGAGTAGGGTCGTAAACCTAATAAGATCCGGCATAGCCCTGACCCCAACCCGCTCCCAACCTTGGGAACGGCAGCAAAAATGATGGAGTTTTTAAAACCTCACTCCTTAGAGGATGTTTGAAAAGTTATTCGGTGTCAAAATCGCTACGCGAGTCGCCGCACCATGATGCGA
>JAQCKL010000184.1 GCA_027592485.1 Cyanobacteriota bacterium | reverse complement strand
CACGCTCACTGCGGACAGCACGATCGCCGCTATCGTCCCGGAGGATGAGCGATCGACTGAGTATCAAAATTTGACCGGGCTACCGGAGATCGGCACAGCGATCGAGGCCACAGACCTTGACGAGATATTTCTAATCACGTTCTATGACGACGGCACAGTGAGAGCAATGCCGACGCCACAGTCACCGTAGGGGGGCGATCGCCAAAACAAATTGGAATGACAACCCTCATTCCTGAGGGGGTATTGGCTTCCGGCGCTGACGACGGCGCGGCATCGACATCGCCTTATCCACCGGAAATCCTGCCACCGGAATCACCTGATACTGGCGCTCAGATTCCAGTTTCCGTAGTTCCGTGTAATCCACCCAATGAATGCAATCCACGGGGCAGGTATCAATCGCTTCCTGCACCAACGATTCAGGATCCCCATCCTGACGCATTGCCCTAGCCCGGCCATAATCGGGTTCAATGTAGAAAGTATTGCGCGCCACATGGGCACAGTGGGTACAGCCAATGCAGGTGCGTTCATCCACATAAACGCCTTCCTGGCGGGCACTACCCCCCAATTCCGGCTCTAAGCCACTCCGGTTAGGGGCATCCCGCAGATACCCGCCCAGCTCTGGCTCTAAACCAGAGGGTGCTGAAACGGATAGATTTGAAACGTGATCAGGTAATTGAGGCATTCACCCATCCCTTAGTCGGTTTAAGCGCTCCAGCGCTGAACCACTAGGCGAATGGCTCCATCTTCCGTGGTCTGTTGTTCAGCCACCTGAAACCCCTGTTGGCTCGTAGCAGCCATCACGGTGTGAAGGGCATAGCGCTGGCTGACTTGGTTCAAAAAGCCATCTACCGATAGGGGCTGCTGCCAATACTGCAAATCGGCCACCAACTCATACTCTTGGGTGGTGGGGTTGAGCTTGAAACCAATGTCGTAACCGTTTGATTGCTCAATCACGACTGCGGCGGTTTCCTCGTTGCCCTGATATCCCCGCACAGCCCTAGGACCGGCCTTCCAGTCGGCACCCAGCTCTGACAGAGCGGCTTCTAAGGAGGTGAGATTGCGGATTTTAGTACGGATCTGGCTAAAGTGTGACATTTTAAACCGCGCGTAAGAGAACGTTAAATCAAGCCCAGCTGCTAAAAGACTGAGATTTTTCTTCATTGCCCTGGCGAGCCGGCTGCTGATAGTACTCAGCGGTAGATTCATGCTGAATCACGTCACCGAGTTGAGCCTCAATGGCAGCCGTGACCGCTTCACAGGAGCGACCCACAATACCCGTCACCATTTCCTTGACACGGCCATCGGCATAGATGATGAACTCAAGGGTTTCCATAGGGCGATTCGGGGGTGTTGGCAGACGAGAGGAGGAAATTGATGTCAGAAACTTGCAAACCCTTAAGGGTTAACTTTTTTCTGATTTTACTAAGTAACATCTTTCATCGGTTAACAACACCATACTAAAACTTAATGCAGCTTATTGATGGGATGAGCGATGACCTTAGTCCTTGTCAGTTTCGCGTAACCTGCTAGGGGGCGTCAAGGTGAGTTGATAGATCAGATCAGGCTAAATCCCTTGATCCTTCGCGGAAACTGATCGATAAATTTGCTTTTCTTAATGATTGGCATCGAAAAGTCATGGGATTTCAGACCCACAACTGCCCGACACCCACCCTCCGGGAAGCGCACTAGACGCGAAGCGGCTTCTCGAAGAGTAGCGCTACAGCCCCTTATTCTTGAATGCCGAAGACCATACCCGCCCTCCGGCCTACCCCCAATCTGGGCTGCCGTTGCCGGACTGGCGACTGCCATAATTGGGCCACTTTATTTGGTCCCCATGCCTAAGGCAGATTTCCTGGCAATCGCCGTACACATCCGCTAGATAATATGAGGCTGACGACATGTATCGGGAAAAACAATGGATTCACAGCAAGGCGAACAAGCTGCAGCGATAGCGGTGGGTGTCTTAGGATTTGGGGGGCTGGGTCAAGCCGCCGCCCGAGTTTTGGCCCCCAAGTCAGACATGCGCTTGGTCGCGGCGGCAGATCAACAAGGCTACGTTTATCGACCCGGCGGTCTAGATGCCTCAGCTTGCATCACCACCTATCAACAACAGGGTTCGGTCGGATATTTAGCGCCCGATGGCCATCTTAGTCAGGTCAGTATCCAGGACTTGATTCACAAGGGTCCTGATGTCCAGGGCTATTTCTTGGCGCTCCCCAATCTCCCTAATACGTTTATGGCCTCAGTGGCACGCCAATTTATTGAGGCAGGTTGGCAAGGGGTATTGGTGGATGCCCTGAAGCGCACCAGTGCCATGGAGCAAATTTGGGCGATGCGGGATGAATTGGCTGAGGCGGGCATTACCTATCTGACCGGTTGTGGGGCAACGCCGGGATTGCTGACGGCGGCGGCAACGATCGCTGCCCAAAGCTACCAGGAGATTCACAGCGTCAAAATCACCTTTGGGGTCGGCATTGCCAACTGGGAAGCCTATCGCGCCACCATTCGGGAAGACATTGCCCATATGCCAGGGTACGACGTGGACACCGCCCAGGGGATGACCGATGCCGAGGTAACGACATTGCTGGATAAAACCCAAGGGGTCTTAACCCTAGAAAATATGGAGCATGCTGACGATTTGATGCTGGAGTGGGCTGGCATATGCGATCGTGATCGCGTCACCGTGGGCGGTGTCGTCGATACCCGTAACCCCAAGAAGCCCCTGAGCACCAACGTCCAAGTGACAGGGCGCACCTTTGATGGTCGGATCTCCACCCATACCTTTACCCTTGGGGATGAGACCAGCATGGCGGCCAACGTCTGTGGGCCAGCCTTTGGGTATCTCAAAGCTGGCATTCGCCTCCATCAACGGGGCTTACATGGTCTGTACACTGCGGCTGAGGTGATGCCTCAGTTTGTTCGCTAGGCATCATTTGCTAGGCATCAAAGGGAGGCATACCGACTAGGGTGGTTTTATCTGGCGACAATAAAACCGGAAATCCCTGAGGTTGCGTGGGGGCGCTGTGCGCCCCTACCAGGCACACCTCCCTTCCTGTCGTTTTAAATTTTGCGATCGCGCCTCTTCACCATGGACGAGCCCCAATTTTTCCAATTTGAAACTGACTTTGTGGCAGAACTGCGGTGTATTCCCATGCAGGTCCGGTTCAAACTCGATACCTGTGGGGTCAAGCTCAAGCTCAGTCACTGGAATCACTTCAGTCAGCCAGAGCGGCAAGCGTTAGTCTGCTTACCCTGTGATACGGCTCCAGCCATTGAGGCTTACCGATCCCATGTGCAAGCCCAGGTTAGTCACCATACCGGACAACCCGCCGCGTTGCTCCCCATTGACCCAGAACCCCCTTGGCATAGCACCCACTTACCCGCCCAAGTCCAAACCCAGGCCCAGACCCTACAAATCGCCTTGGATGATCAACAGTGGCAGCAGCTCAGTCCTCTCCAGCGCTTTGCCCTGCTAAAACTCAGTCAAAAGGGCCACGAAAATCACAATTTTCTACCCGCCCTCCAGGAATTTGCCCTGGTCGCATCGCCCTAAGCGATAACCCTAGGACAAATGATCAACCCACGGAGAGCGTCACCACCCAAAACCCCACCAAAAAACCGGCAATGGTTGAAAATGTGACCGAGCTGCCTCCCAGCTCATAGGCTTCAGGCATCATCGTGCTCGACAACATCGATAAGATTGCCCCCCCCGCCAGGGATTGGGCCGTGCCCAAGACCCACACATTCGCATAGTTGGCCAGTAAACTGCCCACCATCGCCGCTAAGCCACTGAGGATAACCGCTCCGCCCCACAGGGTGAGAATACGTTGGGCGGATGTCCCCGCCTGTTTCATGCCTACAGAGCTAGACAGGGCTTCAGGGATATTTGAGATAAATACCGCCATTAGAAACGAACCACTCAGGTGCCCTAGCCCCCCCGCATTAAACCCAATCACCAGGGACTCAGGGATATTGTCGATTAGGGTGCCGACCAAAATGGCGAGCGGGGCCGAGCTTTTAGCCAGTTGCTGAATCTGTTGTTCTGACAGGGGAAAATCCACCTCCACACTGTCTAGGACCCGCTGACGCCACTGTTCGTCGCTTTGATCCCGCGCCTGCACCTTCGATTGAGTGGTTTCCCGTAGTCGCCGCGCCAGGATGCGGCTCAAGCCGCTGGCTAAGTGCGGAGCATGGCTTAACATGCCGTCAAAGTCGGCTTTATCTAGCTCATATAACTCCATGGGGGAACGGGCCACGACGCTGGCCGATCGTTCCTCCCCGGTCAGCAGGGCCATCTCCCCAAACATTTCCCCCGGCCCCAGCAAGGCCATCAGTTGTTGTCCCTTATAGATTTCCGCCTCACCGCTCACAATCATGAACATGGCGTCCCCTGGTTCCCCTTCCCGGCAGAGCACAGCGTCAGGCTCGACGGTGATGGCTTTGAGCAGCGGAATAATGGCTTGCACCTCCGCTGGGGAAAGGGTGTGCAACATCTCCACATGGGTGATGCGATCCAGGATCTCTGAAGTTTCTTCTTGGCGGTGATGGAACAAGAAGCGTCGCGAAGAGGACGGGTGACGGATGAACCCACCGCGATCATCCACATAGTTGATGATCACCGTAAAGAGGGTGCCGCCTAGGGTAAATCCCAAGAGAATTGGGGCAAAGCCAGCCGCCTCAAAAACAGGCTGGGTAATGTCAAAGGCGATCGCAGCCAGTAAAGTGCCACTCCCAAAGGCCATAATTGCGGCTGAGAAGACCCGTCCCGGCTGCCAACAAATCCCGAGTAAGGCACCAATCAGCAAGCTGGATGCGCCCAAGAGTCCTTGTAAAAGTGCGTTGAGGGGAATAAAAGATGGCATAGTACTCGGGCATGGGATAGAACCTAGAAACCGTTGCCGCAGTAATTTTTCTCAGCTTAAGGCCAGCTCAAGGAAAAATGGAGCGCGATTCTACCGGAAATTCCTTGCGTCTCCAATCTTGCATATCACCTGTCAAGTGGATGACCTGTTGAAAGCCAGCATCCGCCAATGTGGTTTCGGCAATACCTGCACGCACCCCTGCTTCACAATACAAAATCACCGGCTGGGTCTTAAACGTTGCCAACTCGTCTAGACGATGGGCAAGATCACGATGGGGGATATGCATGGCTCCAGGGATATGGCTAACGTTGTACTCAGCCGCTGACCTCACATCTACAATCAAGGGCGCTTCTCCAGATTCCAGTTGGGCCAGTAAGACTTCTGGCGCGATTTGTTGGGACCCAGGGGCTGACTGACATGCCGACATCCCTAGCAATAACAGGGCTGCCACGCTCAGTACCGCATTACAGACAAGCGATCGCTTCAGCGAGGATGCAAACCAGCTGCGATTCAACACCATTCACGCAAGGTCCTCGCCAACCTAGCAACGGCACTCAACCCCAGGCTTGCCTCATTCCCGCCCCTTTCCGCAATCCTGATCTCCATGGGGTACCCCATGCAACAGGTATACTCATGACTAAACTTGTAGGACATGGGTGAGCGGTAGACTGAATTTAGGAATCTCCGCTGATTATCTTGGATCAAATACCATCGGGCAACTGATTCCCCTCGGATTTACAGCTTAGGGCCATCCCCGGCCATCCCTGACTCCCCTGCATTAGCGCTTTTATACCGCTGGATAATGGCTTCATCTTCCCGTCCTCCACAACCACAACGATCTCGCCCCCAGAGAAGGCGTCTGAGACAGACAATGTCACAATTGGTCCCCTGGGGGTGGGTTGTGGGCACTGCGTTTATATATGCGGCGGCTGGCCTAGTCATGGCTTCCTTTCCAGCCCCATATTGGATTTGGAATTTAGCCTTGGCTGGGGTAATTATCCAGGCCCTCGCCCTCGCTGGCCCCAAGGCCCTGTCACAGTTTGGGTGGTGGCGAACAAATCTTCTGGCCTTGCTGGCCATCATCGGTACAGGTGCCATGGTGGTCGCTTTAGCCATTGTCCTCAACCATGCAGGCACTGATAAATTGGACGACATCGTGCCCAAAGTAGCCGCCATGGATGTTCTGAAAATGAGCCTAATGGCGCTGATTACCGCCGCTGCCGGAGCCATTGTCAGCGCAGAAACGGGGGACCGTTTGTTGGCAACCTTTAACCGGATTCAAACCTCATTAGTTCTAGCCGCAGTCTGTATCCTAGGACTGGGGATCGGCGGACTGATTGGGATCTTAGCTGTGGCTAGCGCTTAACCACCGTGAGTCGGTGGGGCAGAAAGCGAGCCTAGGCAGCTATCCTGGGGCAGGTAAGCCCCTTGCACGGCAAGAATTGCACCATTCCTGTACCCTCTCGGACTTACCGGGGGCGCTCCTGACCAACATTGGGTGAGGGCATTAAGGCATTCAACCGTTGGGCAATGGTTTCTGGGTCTTGATGAGACGCATCGGACAATTGATTTAGGGCACCCACAAAATCCTGAATGCCTTGGAATTTTTGATATACCGAAGCAAAGCGAACATAAGCGACTTCACTGAGGGTCCGCAAATATTTGAGCACTAAGGTGCCAATCTCCTGACTCTCAATCTCCCGCCGCGCCCGTTGCTGTAGTTCTGCTTCAATCTCATCAACTAGGGTTTCCAATTGCAAGGCGGTCACGCCCGTTTTTTCACAGGCCATAACCATGCCTCGAAAAACCTTGGAGCGGTCAAAGGATTCGCGATCGCCATTGCTTTTGATCACAGTGATCGAAACGTATTCAATCCGCTCATAGGTCGTAAACCGACGTTTGCAGTCTAAACATTCTCGCCGTCGTCGAATACTACGCCCAGCTTCAGCAGAACGGGATTCTAAAACCCGATTGTTAGGATGCTGGCAAAAGGGACACTGCATTCAGTTTGACCTCGCCTCAGAGAAAAACACTTAAAACAGGGCCATCGCATTATCGTTGCCCCCCTGAAGCCCTAATACTATCGGACCCGATCAAAAAGGGGTAACTACTTATGCAGTTACCCCTCTAACGAAGTCTTGAAGCTGTCTGTGGGAATCGCCTGAAGGCCCATCCAAACGAATTCAGTGGTTTTTATGGGCTCAAGCTTTTTAACAGCTCATTAGTCTTTAGTGATCCGGGGGGGTTCTCTAAAGGCGATCGCGAAGAAGAGCGTGCCAATGATGCACACAAAGATAAAGATATAGGCCACACTTTCCATGGTGCTGAGAGCTCCTAGTCAACCAACATAACTTCAGTCTACGGGATTCAGAATCAAAACACCCAGCAAAACAGGACTTAATCGCCTAGATGCTGGGTGCTTTTCATACAATCTTGCTAATCAAAGATCAGCATCTTAAACACGCTCTTCGTTACGGGTACTGGTATCTCCCACCTTTTGGAAGAAGCCCCATTCCACCTGCTCTGGAGACAGATCAGGGTCAACACCCGCAAACACATCTCGGTAAAGGGTCCGAGAACCATGCCAGATGTGGCCAAAGAAGAACAGCAGCGCAAACACAGCATGACCGAAGGTAAACCAACCCCGAGGACTGGTCCGGAAGACACCGTCAGACCCTAAGGTTTCTTGATCAAACTCAAAGGGCTCACCCAATTGAGCCTTACGGGCATACCGTCTCAATAGAGCCGGATCAGTAATGGTCTGACCATCCAGTTCACCACCATAGAATGTGGCAGTTACACCAGTCTGCTCAAAGCTGTATTTAGAATCTGCCCGACGGAAGGGAATGTCAGCCCTAACAATGCCATCCTGATCAGTCAAGATCACAGGGAAGGTTTCAAAGAAGTTCGGTAAGCGGCGTACAGACAACTCGCGACCCTCACCGTCTTTAAAGACGGGGTGTCCCAGCCAAGTCTGAGCAATACCGTCTCCCTGAACCATGGGACCCACCCGGAACAAACCGCCTTTAGCAGGGCTGTTACCCACGTAGTCGTAAAACGCCAGCTTTTCAGGAATAGTGCCATAGGCTTCCGCCTGGGAAGCGCCACTAGCTATCTCTGTCTGAACTCGACGCTGAATTTCCTGCTGGAAATAACCCTGATCCCACTGATAACGGGTAGGG
>JAQCKL010000183.1 GCA_027592485.1 Cyanobacteriota bacterium | reverse complement strand
TACTTGTCGCAACTTATACCCTGAGAGCTTTTATTACTTCAAGACCGACTTTTCAAACATCCTCTGAACCCAGTTCTGACCCTAACTGCCGGTTACTTACCGCCGGGTCTTTACCTAGGTCGTTGTGAATGGGAGAACTATGAGCACCTATGGAAGGCTAAATATAACCGTTATGTGTCGAAAGATTTCCCTGAATGGCTGCACCTCAACAACCATAAAAACAGCCATAAAAACCCCCGTCTTTTGTGGTTGCCACTGCCGATCAATAAGGGATAGCGGGGTAAGGCAGGTTGAGGAAACGACTATCCATCGGCCATGTTGCTGCGGTGGGTAAGCTGATCGGCATTCAAATTTCCAGACTGTTCCCCCTGCAACAAGGGCTTTGGAGCGATCATCATGTAGTTTAGATGCTTGACAACTGATGGGTGGTCTCAGCCCCTTGAACTTTTCCTTTTTGAGGCCATCGACGGGCTTAAACCACCGAAACATTTTCTAGTTTTCTAGCTTCAATTCATTGCCACAATCGATGCTCGATGAACTGACCACATCCCTTGAGTTGAGAGGATTAACGACATGATCCCCAGGCCCTAACCCCAGGGTCGTTTTTCCCTAACAGCGAAGGCTGCTTACTTGTGCTAGGAGATGTAATCTTTATAAAATAATTAATAGACCTGCTTAGGAGACCTTATTTGTGATGCCCCAGAACCCGTCGAAAAAGTCCGTGGTTGTTTCACCATCTATTTTGTCTGCTGACTTCAGCCGCCTCGGCGAGGATGTCAAGGCCGTGGACGAAGCGGGAGCTGATTGGATTCACATTGATGTGATGGATGGTCGGTTTGTGCCAAATATCACCATCGGTCCCCTGATTGTGAAGGCGCTACGTCCTATCACTAAAAAGCCCCTAGACGTGCATTTGATGATCGTCGAGCCCGAGAAGTATGTTGAAGAGTTTGCGAAGGCCGGGGCCGACATTATCTCTGTCCATGCTGAGCACAATGCGTCTCCCCACTTGCACCGTACCCTCGGTCAAATTCGGGAATTGGGCAAGCAAGCGGGGGTTGTCCTCAACCCCTCCACACCGCTGTCGATGATTGAGCATGTGCTGGATCTCTGCGACTTGATCCTGATCATGAGTGTCAATCCCGGCTTCGGTGGTCAATCCTTCATTCCCAGCGTGGTGCCCAAGATTCGTGAGCTGCGTCGCATGTGTGACGAGCGCGGCCTCGATCCTTGGATCGAAGTGGATGGTGGCCTCAAGCCCAACAACACCTGGCAGGTGTTAGAGGCGGGGGCCAACGCTATTGTGGCCGGGTCCGCTGTGTTTAACGCCCCCGACTATGCTGAGGCGATCGCAGGGGTCCGCAACAGCAAACGGCCTGTACCTGAGTTGGCCGCAGTTTAATACTGGCCTGATTTCAGTCGCCAAAATCTAATTCCTCTATTTCTGGGGTGAATTCGGAAATAGGGGGATTATTTTATGGTGATCGCCCCCCAGCCGCCCTTTTAGCGATATCGCGTCCATGGCTAGGCCTGGGTAACCTAAGATATGCGCCCTAAGCAGGGCTTCAGGTCGCATAGTCATTCACCCAGACCACAGGGCTTAATCTCACCGATCCCTCCCGTGAACCCACAAGAATTTCACCTGTCGATTACTCCCTTGGGGGAAGATCGCTACCTGATCCGCACTGAGGATATGGCTGCGGGGGTGCCGGTGGCAGAAGCCCAGGTCCATTGGCCAGTCGATCAATGGTTGAAGCGATCTCAACCGGCCATGGATGATCCGATTCTGGGTTTATTGCAGGGTCGATCTCCTGCCGCTGCTAGCCCTGGTTCAGACCTCAAGCAGTTGGGGGCTGAGCTCTATGAGGCTCTGTTTCACCAAGACTATATCCGTGAAAGCTGGTCCCGTGCCCAGGGCATTGCCCAGAACCACCGCCAAATTCTGCGCTTACGGCTGGGATTTAAAGACAGTCGGCTGCAGCGCTTGCCTTGGGAAGTGCTGCAGAGCCATGGCAAGCCACTGGCTACCCGCGTTGACCTCACCTTTGCCCGGTATTCCGCTGATTTAATGGCCGCCCAGGCCGCCCATCCCTTGAATCTGCCCACTGGGGATGAAGCCCTGCAAGTCTTGATGGTGATTGCCAACCCCGATGACCAAGCCCGCCTGAACCTGTGCCAAGAGGTAAGCGATATCCAGGCGAGTTTGCAACCTGCCCCAGGGGAAGCTTCCAGGGTTGACATCACGGTGTTAGAGCAGCCCGATCGCAGTGCCCTCACCCAGGCCCTAGAGCAAGGTCATTACCAGGTACTCCACTATGCGGGCCACAGCGATTTTGGCAAAACCGGAGGGGACCTACATCTGGTTAATCAGCAAACGGGCCTGACCGAACGCTTGACCGGGGAGGACCTAGCCGGTCTACTGGTCAACAACCAAATTTGTTTGGCGGTATTTAACTCTTGCCGCAGTGGTCATACGGCTGGGGATGACGCTGAAATGGATTGGCGGCAACAAAATCTGGTGCAAGCCCTAGTCAACCGGGGGGTGCAAAGCGTCATCGCCATGGCCGAACGCATTCCCGATCAAGTGGCCATTCAATTTACCCAACTGCTCTACAAAAACATTCAGCGGGGTTACCCCATTGACTTGAGCTTGGGGCGCACCCGCCAGGGGCTGGTTTCCGCCTTTAGCTCTAAGCAGCACTATTGGGCCTTACCCGTCCTCTATCTACAACCTGAGTTTGATGGCTACCTCACCCAGCGTGATCGGGCGAAGGCGGCCCCCCTAGATCCTTGGCAGATCGATGACTGGCCCATAACCCCACCGCCCGAGTTACCTGCAATGGCAACAGGAACGGCAGAGACAACAGCCACCGGAGCCTTAGCCTTTATAGAAACCTTAACCCCAAAAGCTGATGCCGATGGTCATGGCCTAGACGAGTCTGATACCAACCTGCTCCAGTTAGTCGAACAGCTCTCCCAACCCACCCTCGAAACGGATGAACCTCCGATTCCTGCCGATCAGGGAGAGGTGCTGCTGCCAAGGGACCATGCCCAAGCGGATCTCGACATCTATGGGGTCTTGCCCGAAAACCCAATCTACCGACAATCTGCCCTGGATGAGCAGATGGATCAAGACGCTGTAGGGGAGATCGTTTCTGCATCAGCCAACGCCCCGGAGCCATCACAGCTTTCTCGCACGCGGCAAAAACTATCAGAGAAATCCCTGTTTGCCTGGATGGCGCTGGGGGCAGTGGGCTTGATCGGCACCCTTACCCTAGGGGTATTTACGGCGCAAAAAGCAGGCTTATTTTCAGAGACGACGAATTCCCCTGTAGAAGCGCCTGTTTACTCTGCTTCTACCACTTCTGAGGTGTTACTGGAACCCGTGATCGCGGCCTTAGAGCAAGGGGACTATCCACGGGCCAGTGAGCAGTTGGCGCAGGCCTTAGACCCGGAGGTAATGGCGAAGGTCGATGCTGATTTTCTCCCTACGGTTTTGACGGTGCTAGAAAACTACGAGGATCCCGACATCCTATTTGTTAAGGGGCGCGCCCATTGGCAACGCTATGTGCAACTCGATGCTGACCTTAGCAGCAGAAGCAACCTAGAGGAGCGGCAAGCCAGAACCGATGCCCGAGACGCAGCCATTAGCGCTTGGGATACCTTGATTCAGGATCGCCCCCAGGATATCGAAGCCCGAGTGGCGATCGGGTTCGCTTACTACGCCAGCAGCCAGCTGAATGAGGCGCTCATTGCCTGGGAAAAAGCCAAAGTGATCGAAATCGGCCAACGAGAGGTCCGCTCGGATACCACTGCCCTGATGAATCCCGTGGTGCTCAATGCCTATGCCGGACTCATTTTATGGCACCTGAACCCTCAGATTGCAAATGTAGAGCCTGGCGCAGATGAGCAGCAACGGTCATTGGCCCTGGATGAGTTTCAGACACTGCAAGCTCTAGATGAGCAAGGTTGGTTAACCAAACCTGGGCTGGACTCTACGGCCACAACTGGCCAGAATCCTTACCTTTGGCTCTGGAGTGAAGCCGCCCAAGCAGAATGGTCAGAGACTTCCCGCGATCTGCTCGCTGCACTTGAGACCGGGCGTACCCTGCCGAATCCTTCAGCAGAGAATCAGGCTATCGATCAAGGCGCATTCTGACGGAACTTCACCTCTCCCCTCCTTCACCCCTCCCCTCCTCTACCCCCTGGCAAAATCAATGACTATGACTATGGCCGTGACTGTGACTATGGGTAAACTCAGCAGCGGCAGCGGCTACGGCTGGGCTCGGTCCCAATGGGTATTGGTGGCGGATCAGGTCCATGATCGTGTTCAGGCCCTCGCGAGTCTTGAGGTTAGTAAAGACAAAGGGGCGATCGCCCCGCATTTTCTGGGCATCCCGCTGCATTACATCTAGGTCTGCCCCCACATAGGTGGCTAGGTCGATCTTGTTAATCACCAGCACATCTGAGCGAGTAATACCGGGGCCGCCCTTACGGGGGATTTTGTCTCCGGCGGCCACATCAATGACGTAAAGAGTCATGTCTACCAGCTCAGGACTAAAGGTGGCGGCCAGATTATCGCCCCCGCTTTCCACAAAAATAATATCCGGGGAAAACTGGCGCACCAATTGGTCAATGGCCTCTAGGTTGATTGAGGCATCATCACGGATGGCGGCATGGGGGCAGCCCCCGGTTTCAATGCCAATAATGCGATCGCGCCCTAGGGCCTCGCTCCGCACCAAAAATTGGGCATCTTCCTGGGTGTAAATATCGTTGGTAACCACCGCCAATTCATACTCAGTGCGCATGGCTTTACACAGCGCGTCAATCAGGGCGGTTTTGCCAGAGCCGACGGGGCCAGCAACGCCAACTCTAAAGGGATTTTTTACCACAAGGTACCTCAGGGCAATCGAACTGTATAGCCGTTACTAGTCAGATTGGGCCAAGACTACGAGCCATGTTGATGCGGTGCTCAGCCTCAGAATGATACTCGGTGGCCGAATTAAAACTCGGTGACCGGATCAAAATGGCCAGGACTACGAGCTATTTTGATGCTGGGCTCAGCATCAGAAGGATACTCGGTGACCGCATCAAAATGGCCAGGACTACATTAGACGGTATTGTAAGGGCTCTCTTGATTCCCCGTCTGCTTCTCACGGGCATTCTTAACGGCAAGTTAACTGCGAAAAAGCCGACTGTACTGGGTTTCATGGTTCATGCTGGCCAGGGAGAGGCCCCAGCTACAGGCAAACAGCTGATCATCCGATAGGCCCTGGATCTGCTGACTGGCCTGCTGTAGGGGATCGGCCAACTGCCGCAAGAGTCGTTGCCCTTCGGTTTGACCCAGGGGCACCAAGCGCACCCCCGCACTGATCAAATTAGCCGTCCAGCTTTGTAGAAAAACCAGGATAGTTTCAGATTGGGGGAGTTGCCATAGGGCAGCGGTGATGCCAAAGGCGATCGCAAAGTTACAGCGTTCTGATCTCAAGGTGTCAGGCAGTGCTGCTAACCCAGCTGGGTCCAGATCGCCCACTAGGCGCAGGAGCGATCGCCCCATCTGCCAACTCTGGTTGCGTAGCTCTTCCCCGTCCCGCACCGCTGAGAGCCAGTCATTCCACATGTCCAGGGTGGCCCCATCCTGTTGCTGCCAGGCTCGAAACGCCCGCATCATCACCGCTGCTTCTAAGCGGATGGTTCCCCGCGCCAATTCACCCGTGAGCCAGTGGGCCAAGGCATTAGCGTTAGTGATCTGGCCCTGGTGGATTAGGGATTCGATCCCTTCTGAATAGCTGTACGCCCCGATGGGTAAGGCCGGGCTGGCCAATTGCAGCAGGCTTAATAGGGCAGGGGCAGACGGTGGCATTTCAACCATGGGGAAAACCAATGAAATAATTCAGCGATTATCAGAGGAGATGACCTAGAATAGCTCGCTAGAACTGAGGCCGTGCGCTTTGACTGCTGTACAACCTTCTGCGATATTGCCCCAGGCCCAGTCCTGGCATGGTCAAGCCCATCTGACCTACCAACGCCAAGGCGCTAAAACGATTCCCCTGGTCGAAACCCAAGCCCCGCTGAAAGTACAGCAACCCTTTTATCCAGAGGGATCCCAGGCTTGCCACACCGTCTTGCTGCACACCGCTGGGGGCATGGTGGGCAACGATCTCCTGTCAATCAATATCAGTCTAGAAGCCGATGCTGAGGCGCTAATCACCACCGCCGCCGCCGCCAAAATCTATAGCGACCATCCCCAACAGCTCCCGGCCAAAATTCTGGGCCATGCCCAGGTGGGACCGGGTGCTTGCCTGGAGTGGTTTCCCCAAGAAACCATTGTGTTTGAGGGGGCGCACTATCACCCCCAGTGGCGGATTGATTTGGCCCCAGGGGCCACCTGGGTCGGCTGGGATATCCTGCGACTGGGCCGCACGGCCCGAGGAGAACGGTTTGTCCGAGGGGAAGTCCGCTCTCACCTGGGGGTTTTTCAAAATCAACAGCCCCTTTGGATCGATCCCCAGCAGATATTGGGCAGTGAGGCCCTGTGGAGCAGTCCCCAAGCCTTAGATGAATGTCCGGTGCTAGCAACCTTGGCTTGGCTGGGGCGGCAACCTGAGGTCGCCTGGGTGAATGAAGCCCGAGCCTGTGGCACCGATCTCATTCAGCGGGGCACCTGGGGGGTGACCCGATTGCAGCAGGGACTCTTGTGCCGCTATCGGGGACATTCGACCACTGAGGCCAGACGGTGGTTGGAGGCAGTATGGCACCAGATTCGACCCCATTATTTAGGGCGCAGCGCCGTGTCGCCACGGGTGTGGCAACGCTAGAACGGTTTTCTGAAATTCTCAGCGGCAAACTTTACCTTTTATGTCATTGGGTAACGTCAGCGATCGTTGCATGGCTCTAGATTGCGATCGCTGCTCCGCCTGGGAGCACCCTCCACAATGGAAGTGTTCACTCACTGCTGGCTAACCCAATGACTCAGCCTCGGAGCCGGTCAAGAATGAGGCTGGCTCTGTCCTTTGGTTCCATCACTGCTCCACATTTTTAGGACAACCCATGATGCTTTGCAATGCCTGTGCCCAACAACCCAGCTGTTTACCAGCCCGCCTAGCGCAGCAGGATAAGGTGATTAGCGGCCTGCTCAAAAAGCTGAAGAAATGTTCCCTCCAAACAGGAAGGCCGAAATAACGCTAAATTACTCCGCCCTTCTAGACCTGTTGGGCAACGAGTAACCTGAAAGGTCCGCGACGTCCTGTTTTGATAACTGCTTTAACATCGTGGCGGAGTTGGTATATCGACTCACCAGCGCAAACCCGAGTCGCTCATACAGTCGTCGAGCTGGATTGTCCAGAGAGACACTCAACGAAATAGAACCATATATAGCGCTGGCCAATTTGCTTAGGACACCTAGGATCGCTCTGAATCTTTAGCGCAGAAGTCAATTGGCTCGCAGTCTGGTCCTCACCGGACTGGCGACTGCTATACCGTTTGAGCATAGGTGAAAAGATGGTGTATTAAAGCAGCACCAATGCCACGATTTCTATACTCCGGTAATACTGCAATTTCCAATTCTGGTATAGCGCTGTCCACATAACCATAGCCTTGATGGGCCACCGCAAAGAGACGTATCCATATGGCCGAGATCGCCTCGCCATTCTGGACTTCTAGAGCAATGAAGCCCATATCTCCTGCTCGCCCCCAAGCCTCGACATATTTGGCGATATCAGGTTGATCTAGAATTTGACGCTCAAATAGATCGCACCCCTGGGGAACATACAGAGACTGATACAGCATCAGCCTCAAAAAGGGTTTAGCTGAGGCCAAGACCTCTTGAATCCTGACGTTCATCGCTTTGGGGCTTCGGTTATGGGGGGGCAACTTCAAAAATAGCCTCCACGCAAAAAGCGCCCCCCAAACGGGAGGCGCTTTTGATGATTTGCTCAAGACAAGCAAAGACCTAGGACTAACCGATCAACTCGGGAGCCTTGGTAGCCGCCAAATCGAGCGGGAAGTTGTGAGCATTACGCTCATGCATTACTTCCATACCGAGGTTGGCCCGGTTGATCACATCAGCC
>JAQCKL010000182.1 GCA_027592485.1 Cyanobacteriota bacterium | reverse complement strand
GAGGATGGCTTGGAGCTGATCTCGGGCCGATCGCAAGGCCATTTCAGCCTGGCTATGCTCCACAATTTCGGACACTAGGGTGTCATTGGACTCCCGCAGGGCCGCCGTCTGCTCAGCAAATCGCCGCTCTAGGTCGAAGGCTTTGGTTTGCGAATCTTCGAGGGCAAGGGTGCGATCGCGCAATTGTGCCCGTAATTCCAATACTTCTTGACGCAGAGAAATGACATCCTGACGTAGGGAAACCTCATCCTGTAACTCTGGAGAAGGCTGATCCGATGGGGTAGATCGGTCAGTTTGAGACCGCAATCGCTCAGTCATAGGGGTTAAACAGTGATGTCGAACAAACCAGCCAGCGTCATAGCCAGAAACAAGACTCCCTCAAGTCCTGCACCACCACAAAGAAGCCTCGCCAAGATCGGGGGCTTCAATCAGGTGATATCAGTGGGGACACAACAATTGTTTTTGCTAGCTACTCATCCATGGAGAGAAGCAAGTGATCCGGTTAATTCTGATGGGGTTTACAGACGGGTGATGCAGCCCTCAAGCCTGTCGTAATCTGTTCCTATTGTGGCTTGGATGATGAGTTTTGTGGGACTAGGGATAGTTTGCCCAAAAACCGCCATTGTTTCCCTATGATTGGCAAGGCGACATGGGAGAATGTCGGCACCCGATTTTGAAGCAGAGGCGACGAATACCTGTGAAAGCGTTGGTGGTAGGTAGTGGTGGCCGCGAACATGCCCTGGCCTGGAAGTTGCTCCAGTCTCCTCGCATTGAGGAAGTGGTCTGTGTGCCGGGCAATGGGGGCACGGCAACCCTACCGGGGTGTCGCAATGTGGCCTTGACCATGGACGATGTTGAGGGTATTGCCCAAGTGGCCTTGGTGAATAACCTGGCTTTGGTGGTGATTGGTCCTGAGCAACCCTTAGCCGATGGTCTGGTGGATCACCTCCAGGCCCAGGGTCTAGCGGTGTTTGGCCCCACCCAAGCGGGGGCTCAGATCGAGGCTAGCAAGGCTTGGGCCAAGGAGTTGATGGCCCAAGCCAAAATTCCTACGGCTCAGTCGGCGGTTTTTACCGACGCGGCGGCAGCGATCGCCCATGTCCAGAGCCAGGGCGTGCCCATTGTGGTCAAGGCCGATGGCTTGGCCGCTGGCAAAGGGGTGACCGTCGCCCGGACCCTAGACGTTGCCATTGACGCGATTAAAGCAGCCTTTGGGGGGCAATTTGGGGCAGCGGGCCAGCAGGTGGTGATCGAGGACTGTTTAGAAGGGCAAGAGGTATCGGTATTGGCGGTGACCGATGGCCAAACCATTCGTCCTTTGCTGCCAGCCCAAGATCACAAACAAATTGGCGAAGGGGATACCGGCCCGAATACGGGGGGCATGGGGGCCTATGCGCCGACCCCCATCGTGTCGCCAGAGCTCTTGGACCGCATTCAAACCACGATTCTCGAACCGGCGATCGCCACCCTGCAAGATCGGGGCATTGACTATCGGGGGGTGCTCTACGCGGGCCTCATAATCACCCCCAGTGGTGACCCCATGGTGATTGAGTTCAACTGCCGCTTTGGCGATCCCGAGACCCAGGTCGTACTGCCCCTGCTCGAAACCCCTTTAGATCAGATCTTGCTGGCCTGCGTTGAGCAACGGTTAGCCGATCTCCCCCCCATTGAATGGAAGCCCCAGTCTGCGGTCTGTGTGGTCGCTGCGGCTGAGGGCTATCCCGGCACCTATGCCAAGGGAATGCCAATCACGGGACTGGCAGCCGCTGAAGAGACCGGGGCGGTGATCTTCCATAGTGGCACCCAAGTTAAGGCTGGGCAGGTAGTTAGTAATGGGGGCCGGGTGTTAGGGGTGATGGCTCAAGGGGATAGCTTTGATGCCGCCTTGGCCGAAGCCTATGGGGCGATCGCCCTAGTGGCGTTTGAATCCTGCTATTACCGCCGTGATATTGGCTTTCGGATCCAGGCTACCAAGCCAGCGTAATCCCTGGATCCAAACGGTGGACGCAGCCGCCATGTCACAATAGATATTGATGACTACACTAACAGGGCTGTGAGGCTAGGACTGGCCTGCCTAGATGTATTTCGCCCCAGCGAGGAATGTCCTGGCGATGACTGGTTTGATTAAGCTGCTGACAGATCTACGGACAGTAATGGCCGGGTGGTGGAGCGATTTCACCCTCCAGACTCGCTTGATGGCTGGGATCACCCTGGTGGTGTCCCTCCTGATGAGTGCCCTCACCTTCTGGGCCGTGAATTCGATTCAACAGGATGCCCGCCTCAATGACACCCGTTTTGGCCGGGACTTAGGGCTACTACTAGCCGCCAATGTAGCGCCCCTGGTCTCTCAGGATGATCACCACGACCTGGCTCGATTCTCCTACAGCTTCTACCAGAGCACCTCTAGCGTTCGTTACATGCTCTACGCCGACGAGGATGGCTCGATCTTTTTTGGGATTCCCTACTCTGAGGCCGCGATTCAAAATTCCCTCACCCTGCGGCGGCGGATGCAACTGCCACCGGAGTACGCCAAGAATGCTGAACTCCCCTTTGTCAGACAGCACATCACCCCCGGCGGCGAAGTCACCGATGTGTTTGTCCCCCTGAATTACGATGGCAAATATTTGGGTGTGTTGGCCCTCGGCATTAACCCCAACCCCACGGTTGTGGCCTCCTCCCACCTCACCCGAGATGTCACCGTCGCCGTCTTCGTCTCGATCTGGGTGATGGTGATTTTAGGGGCAGTATTCAACGCCTTAACCATTACCCAACCGATCAAAGAGCTGCTGCTGGGGGTACGCAACATTGCCACCGGCAACTTTAAACAGCGCATTGATCTACCCCTCGGGGGGGAGTTAGGGGAACTCATTGTCAGTTTTAACGATATGGCGGAGCGCCTTGAGCGCTATGAAGAGCAAAATATCGAAGAGCTCACCGCCGAGAAAGCCAAACTCGAAACCTTGGTCTCGACCATTGCCGACGGGGCGATCTTGATCGATACCGAGATGCACATGGTCTTGGTGAACCCCACGGCCCGTCGCCTGTTTGGTTGGGATGCAAAAGATCTTTCTGGGGTCAGCGCCCTAGAGCATTTTCCCACGGCCATGCGGACTAAAATCACTCGCCCCCTCTTCCTGGCAGTGTCTGGGGAAACCGAGGTGACTGAATTTCGCGTCAACATCTCAGAGCCCACCCCCCGCACCCTGAGAGTACTCTTGAATACCGTGCTGGATCAGGCTAAGGAAAACGTCAAGGGTATTGCCATGACGGTGCAAGATATCACCCGAGAGGTCGCCCTCAACGAAGCCAAGAGTCACTTCATTAGCAATGTCTCCCATGAGTTGCGTACGCCGCTCTTTAACATCAAGTCCTTTATTGAGACCCTGCACGAGTACGGCGAGGAGCTTAGCGATGAAGAACGGCGAGAATTTCTCGAAACGGCTAACCACGAAACCGATCGCCTCACCCGGCTGGTGAATGATGTGCTGGATCTGTCGCGCCTAGAATCCAGTCGTCGCTATCGGTTTGACTCGGTTGATGTCTCCCAACCCATTGAGCAGACCCTACGCACCTACCAACTCAACGCTCGGGATAAGCAAATTACCCTTGAGCATCATATTGAGCCGAACATACCTTCCCTGCGCGGTAACTATGACCTCTTGCTCCAAGTCTTTGTCAATCTAGTCGGCAATGCCCTGAAGTTCACCCCAGCAGAGGGGCGGGTCGCCATTCGCGCCTACCGTTTCCCCGCAGAAGCATCGGAGGCCATGGGGGATTATGTCCGCATTGAGGTGGCCGATACGGGGGTGGGGATTGCCCAGGAAGATCAGGATGCAATTTTTGATCGCTTCTTCCGGGTCGAAAATCGAGTCCATACCTTGGAAGGGACAGGCCTAGGACTGTCCATTGTCAAAAACATCATTGAGAAACACAGTAGCCAAGTGCACTTAATTAGTGAGGTGGGGGTGGGCACCACCTTCTGGTTTGATCTGGCGGTTTATAAGGATGAAGCAGCAGAGGCGGTCAGGGCTCCGGCCACCATCCCCGCCGCCACAGAGGAGCCCACCCCAGTGGGAACTGAGCGTTCGGTATGACAGGACTAACCCAACAAGTGGCGGCAATTCTGGGGATCTCCCAGGTGGTGACCTGGGAAGATCACTCTACGGATCCCCTCGGGCAACGCTGGCCAGGGGCCATTTCTCCGCACACATCTTTGCCTGAGGCGATCGCCTACCCCGAGACCACAGCCGCCCTAGCGGAACTCATGGTCTGTGCCCACAAGGAGGGCTGGCGAGTACTCCCCTGTGGCCACGGCAGCAAGATTGCCTGGGGATGTCCGGTGCAACCCTGCGATCTCTGGGTGAGTACCCATCGTCTAAATCAAACCATTGACCATGCGGTCGGGGATCTCACCCTGACCGTCGCAGCGGGAGCCCACTTCCAGGCTGTTCAAACACAACTGGCAGCTACGGGCCAATTCCTCGCCCTCGACCCCGCCTACGATCGCACCGCCACCCTGGGGGGCATCGTCGCCACGGGGGATGCCGGTGCCCTGCGGCAGCGGTATGGGGGGGTAAGGGACCAACTGATTGGTCTCTCCTTGGTGCGTTATGACGGTCAACTGGCCAAGGCCGGGGGGCGAGTGGTCAAAAATGTGGCGGGCTATGACCTGATGAAGCTGATGACCGGGGCCTATGGCACCCTCGGCATCCTTAGCCAACTCACCTTTCGCACCTATCCCCTGGCCGAGGCCTCCCAAACCGTCGTAATGGTGGGTGGGCTAGAGGTGATGTCAGACCTATTGGCTGCGGTGCGGCGATCTTCCCTAACTCCCGTGAAGCTAGATTTGCTCTCCGCCCAACTGCTCCAGGATTTGGATTTAGGGGAGGGCCTCGGCCTAGCGGCCCAGTTCCAAACCATTGCAGCGGGGGTGGCGGAGCAGGTCGCCCGTCTGCAAGATCTCGCCCAACCCTATGGGGTTTCTAGCCAAAGGTTAGAAGCAGCGGCGGAAACTCACTTTTGGCAAGGGATTCAGCAGCAAATGCACCCCCAACCCGTGACCCCTGCGGACCCCGCTGCCGAGCCCGCGATTGTGGCCAAGGTGGGGGTGAAACCCATGGAGGCGATCGCCCTAATCGCCACCCTAACCGGTCCGTTGCCTACCGCCCGGATCCGTCTCCACGGCAGTAGCGGCATCGGTTGGGTACGGGTGGCGGCAGATGCCCTCTCCGCCTCGGATGTGGCCACGTTACGAGGGCATTGCCAGGATCATGGGGGCTATTTCACCCTTTTAGAAGCGCCGATCGCCCTGAAACAAACAGCCGATCCCTGGGGCTTAGCCCCCGATGTCAAAAGGTTAATGGGCCGTCTCAAAGCCCAGTTTGATCCCCAGAACCGGCTCAGCCCTGGCCGGTTTGGGGCTCTGTGAGATGGGTTTCGGTCCTCTGAGATCCCCCCAGACTGTCTATCGTCGCCATGACGTTTGGATCACCATCCCGACTCACCTCAGACCCTGACGCCATAGATGGTGCGATACCCTGAAAACACTGCCCTGCAAGCATCCATTATTCGGAAGAGTCCTCGGCCATGGTCATCGCAGACACCCCCCAACAATTGCCCCTAGCAGCATCTTCCGGATTTGATCCCCAGCAGCCCCCCGCCCAACCGCTGATTGACGCCTGTGTTCACTGCGGCTTCTGCCTGACCACTTGTCCCAGTTATCGGGTGCTGGGCAAGGAAAGTGACTCTCCCAGGGGCCGCATCTATTTAATGGATGCCATTAATAAAGGAGAGGCTACCCTCTCACCGACATCGGTAGAACACTTCGATAGTTGCCTGGGCTGTTTGGCCTGCACCACCGCCTGCCCATCTGGGGTCCAGTACGACCAACTGATTGCGGCGGTGCGGCCCCAAATCCAGAGAAACCATCCGCGATCGCGCCCTGAGCAGCTCTTCCGACAACTGATTTTTTCCCTGTTTCCCTACCCCGATCGCCTGCGGCTGCTGCTAGCGCCCTTGGGTCTTTACCAACTATTGCGGGTGTCCAAACTGGTGCAACGCAGTGGTTTTTTGAAGCGGCTTTCCCCAAATTTGGCCGCGATGGAATCGCTATTACCCAAGGTCACCCCCCAATCCTTTCAGGATAATTTGCCGGAGGTGGTCCCGGCCCAGGGCAAACGTCGCTATCGGGTGGGGATGATCTTGGGCTGTGTGCAGCGGGTATTTTTCTCAGGGGTGAATGAAGCCACCGCTAGGGTCTTAGCCGCTAACGGCTGCGAGGTGGTGATTCCCCGCAGCCAAGGCTGTTGCTCGGCCCTTCCCGCCCACCAGGGCGAAAGCAATCAGGCCCAAGCCCTGGCCCGCCAGATGATCGATAGCTTTGCCGATACCCAGGTTGATTACGTGATTATCAACGCGGCGGGCTGTGGCCACACATTGAAGGAATACGGCCATATTTTGGCGGATGATGCGGTTTATCGAGATCGCGCCCACCAGTTCTCAGCCCAGGTGCGAGATGTGCAGGAATTTTTGGTGGAAGTGGGCCTCACCGCCCCACTCCATCCGATCACTGAGGGGCCACTGACGGTGGTCTATCAAGATGCCTGCCATCTCCTCCATGGTCAACACATCAGCCTGCAGCCCCGGCAATTGCTCAAACAAATTCCCCAGGTGCAGTTACGAGAGCCCATCGACGCTGCCCTCTGCTGCGGCAGTGCCGGGGTCTACAACCTGCTGCAGCCGGAGGTGGCGGAAGAACTGGGGCAAATGAAGGTGAACAATCTGCTTAATACCGGTGCTCAACTGATCGCCTCCTCTAATCCGGGCTGCTCCCTGCAAATCCAAAAGCATCTCCAGGAGCTGGGTAAGTCCATGCCTTTAATGCATCCGATCGCCCTGTTAGACCAATCCATTCGGGGTGAGCCGCTTTAATTCCGCCATGCCCTTCACCATTCTGATTTGCCATGGCCATTAGTCTGATCTGCCCCACCAAGGATCCCGACCCTTGGGTCACGGCTCTCCGCCAGGGGGATGCCAGTCTCGACATTCGGGTGTGGCCCGATGACCATCCCCGTGAGCAAGTGGACTTCATCTTGACCTGGGCGCACCCGCCCGGTGTATTTCAGCAGTATCCCCATTTGCGGGTGATCTCATCCATGGGGGCGGGGGTTGATGCGCTACTGCAAGATCTAGATATTCCCCCAGATGTGACGATTGTGCGGGTGGTGGATGATGCCCTAGTGGCCGCCATGGAGACCTATGCGATCGCCGCTGTGATGAATCATGTGCGACGGTTTTCTGACTACTCACGACAGCAGCAACAGCAACAGTGGCAACCTCTAGCCGCGCTGCCGATTCAATCAACCTCTATTGGCGTGATGGGATTGGGACAAATTGGAGGGGCGATCGCCCAGCGCTTGGTATCTTTAGGGTTTCCCGTCAGGGGTTGGTCGCGATCGCCCCAAAAGCTAACCAGCATTCAAAGCTTTCATGGGGACACCGCCCTGCCTGCTTTTCTGGCAGAAACTCAGATCCTGATCTGCGTGCTACCCCTCACCCCCCATACCCGCCACATCCTCAATGCCCATACCCTGGCTCAGCTTCCGCCCGGAGCCTACTTAATTAACATCGCGCGGGGCGATCACCTGGTCGAGCCTGAGTTGCTGACCCTTTTAGACAACGGCCATCTTGCGGGGGCCTGTCTGGATGTGTTCCAAACGGAGCCCTTACCCCAGACGCATCCCTTCTGGAATCACCCCCAGATCACGATCACCCCCCACATCGCCAGCGTCACTCAGCCGGTATCCGTAGCTCCACAAATTATCGATAATTACCATCGCCTTCAAAGTCATCGCCCCTTCCTCAACCCAGTGGACCGGCGGCAAGGTTATTAGACCTTGAGGAATAAATCTGAAAGAAATCGGAAAAAGTTCATTAAGAAGCCTAAACAGGTGTTAATATTTCTACATAGAAAGCGGGTAATCACTCACTTCCTAGCATCCATGATTCTTTTTCTTTAGGACTCATAACATCATGACCGCTACTCTCCAGCAGCGCTCCAGCGCTAACCTGTG
>JAQCKL010000181.1 GCA_027592485.1 Cyanobacteriota bacterium | reverse complement strand
ATGGCACTCACCGGAGATGGGAAATGCTTCTAGCTTATGTCTTAATGCAATTGGCGACTGCTATAGGAAGGTAGCGGCATCCAATTCCATACAGAAAACCAGCCCTAGAAGATCTAAGGCTGGTTTTATCTGGGGAGTTGACTCAATCCACTGGATCGGTCAGGCCCAGCGGCGTGATTGACTAATCTTCGTAAACGCGGCACTCAGCCGCCTCGGGGTTTTCGTCACAGTACTTTTCTAAAGATGTCTTGCCCTTGCCTTCCCGCTGGTGAGAGGCTTCTGCTTGGAGCTCCTCCACAGCATCCCAGGCGGCAGCACATTCCGGAGAGGTGCTGTTGGTCGCATCACAAGCGGCGCGGGCGGTTTCAACTTCTTTCTTAATTTGTTCTTGAATGTTGCTCATAAGACCCCAAATTGAACTGTAAAGGGACAAGCCTACTAATAACAGAGGCGCTGTCTGAACTGAATAGGATGGCGGAGCGCGATCGCTAGCCGCTCTAGTCTAAACCTCAGCTCAATTGCTGCCAGTAAACTAGCGAACCTAAATCCTAAAAGACCTGAGGATGATTTCCCCAGATATTCCAAAACCCTTTATCTTAGGACGACTAGATCCTTTGCCTACCTTAATTCGCCCGAGCCCCTGGCCTAATTGGGAGACCCGCCCTTAACTGGGGCGGCTTCCCCTACCCACGCCCCCCTCAGGCCAGCTTCGGTCCCCGTTCATCCCCAGTAATTCCCATATACCGTCCTGCCAGAGGCCCCACCGCTTCTACAATCATCAGTACAGGTTCTATAGGAGGCCCCACCATGACCGGAAAGACCCTGCCACCGATGCAGTGGGTCAGTGCCCTTTCCACGAAAGCCTCCCTAGAGGCTGCCGTCCGGGAGGTGGTGGCCCAGGCCCAGCAACAACTCTCGGCTCCCCCTGATTTAGGGTTGGTCTTTATTTCAGCGGCCTTTGCGAGTGAATATCCTCGCCTGCTGCCCTTGCTCCATGAATGGTTGACCGTTCCGGTGTTGGTGGGCTGTAGCGGTGGCGGGGTGGTGGGGATGGATCCCACCGGGACGGTGATGGAAATGGAACAAAAACCGGCTCTGAATCTTTGTTTGGCCACTTTGCCGGGGGTGCATGTCAAGAGCTTTCGGTTTAAGGACGATGACCTCCCGGATTTAGATGGCCCCCCTGGGGCTTGGGTGGACCTGATTGGGGTGGAGCCCGCTGAGGAACCCCAATTTGTGTTGCTTGCCGATCCCTTTTCTTCGGGGATTAATGATCTGCTGCAAGGGCTCGATTTTGCCTATCCCGGTGCGGTCAAGGTGGGGGGGCTGACCAGCGCTAGCGGTCTCCAGGGCAGTAGTGGTCTATTTTGCGATCGCGGCTTTCACGATGACGGGGTGGTGGGCATTGCCCTGTGGGGCGATGTGGTTTTGGATGCGATCGTCGCCCAGGGCTGTCGGCCCATTGGTCAGCCTTACCGAGTGGCGGAGGGGGAGCGCAATATTGTCCTGAAGCTGGAAGAAGAAGGGGATGGGCTGACGGTGGGGGAGTCCCGCCCTACCCTAGAGGTGATGCAGGCCATGCTGCAGGACTTAGATGAGAGCGATCGCAAGCTGGCCCAAAACTCACTTTTTATTGGCATTGCCAAGGATGGGTTTAAGCGCCGCCTCGGGCAGGGGGACTTTTTGATCCGCAATCTGCTGGGGGTGGACCCTCGGGTGGGGGCGATCGCGATCGGCGATCGCATCCGTCCCGGTCAGCGCATTCAGTTCCATCTCCGGGACGCCCACACCTCTGCCGAAGATTTGGAAACGTTGTTGCAGCAGTATCAAACCCATACGCAGGGGGCAGAGACGTCCCCGGCAGGGGCCTTGATGTTTGCCTGCATGGGCCGGGGGGAAGGGCTCTACCAAGCCCCCAACTTTGATTCTCAATTGTTAGACAAGCATTTGGGCGGGTTGCCGGTGGGGGGCTTTTTCTGCAACGGGGAAATTGGCCCGATCGGTGGCACCACCTATCTCCATGGCTATACGTCGGTGTTTGGGATTTGTCGGCGGCCCTATGAGGGAGAAACCAGCCCAGTTTCGAGCCCAAGTTAAGGCCATGGCTGGCGGCAGGTAGTCTCTATGCAGATGCCCAGCGATCGGCCAAAAAACTCCCCATGAGTCCGGTCATGGGGAGGCCCCATGGGCGCAGAAGTCTATTGGTATTGTGAGAAAGCCTGATGTGGATGCCGTGTTGCAAGCATTAAGGCAACGGGAATTCTTGGCCGGTCGATATTCTGGATTTAGATCATGTTTCTGATCAGCCGGATTTTTGCGCCGTGGCTCCGTTGTCGGAGGCTGTGCTCCAGCATCATTTCTCGCTCGCTTTCAATGCCTGACTAAATCGACATCGCCCCATCGACAAATCAAACAAATGAAACCCATAGGTGCGGGATAGCTCCTCAAACACCTTCAGCCCCCGTACACTGTTGCCATTCTTATCCAACCGAGGCGAAAACACCGCGATCCCCGCCTGGTTTGGCACCACCGCCATAATCCCCCCAGAGACCCCACTCTTTGCCGGAATCCCCACCCGGTAGGCCCATTCCCCCGCAAAGTTATACATGCCGCAGGTATACATGACGCTGAGAATGTCGCGGATGTGATCAGGGCTGACCACCTGCACCCCGGAGAGCGGCTGTCGCCCCTGGTTTGCCAACGTCGCCGCCATCATCGCCAAATCTTCGCAGGTGACCAGCAGCGAGCACTGCTGATAATACAAATCCAGGGTTTCCTCAATGTGCTCATCAATCATGTTGAAATTGCGCATCAGGTGGGCGATCGCCCGATTGCGGTGCCCCGAAACCCGCTCCGACATGAACGTCGAGATATCCACATGGACTTCCCGGTCCACATATTGGCGAAACATCTCCAGCAAGCGGTTCAGCCGTTCCGTCGGGTCATTTCCCTTGAGTAGGCTGGTGGTGGCGATCGCCCCTGCATTCACCATGGGGTTGTCGGGCCGCTTCGACGCCTCATCCAGCCGAATCAGCGAATTAAACGGGTCCCCCGTGGGTTCGACCCCGACCTTTTTTAGGAGGCGATCGCGGCCATGGTCGGCCAAGGCCAACCCATAGGTAAACACCTTCGAGATTGACTGAATTGTAAACGGCTGGCTGTCCCCCACCTGAAACCGCTGCCCATCCACCGTGACAATGCTGATGGCAAAGCGATCGGGATCCACCTTCGCCAACTCCGGAATGTACTGCGCCACCGTACCGTCGCTCAGGGGCTGGTACCGCTCGTGCAGGGTTTCGAGAAAAGCTTGAATTGAGGTCATCTTGTCCTAGCCCTTGGGGCTGCCGCTTATACAGATCTCTGGTCTTCGCGAACAGGTTTAATCCCCCGCTGTCGCCGTCCCTATGCCCTGCGGGCAAAAAGGGGCGCTTCACAAACGGAATTGGACTGCCCCCTTTTTTTAGGGGGTTGGGGGGCTCTAGACCGCCACGAACTCAACCCAAGACTTATCTATAAACGGCAGTACCCTTTGGGAGAGAACTAGGGCAAGGGAGATCCAGAGGGGGCATACCCATATTGAGCAATGCCAGCAATCCCGGTTAATCGATGGAAATCTTGGTTGGCCCATCGCTGGGGGGTGGCGTGTTGTCGTCATTTCCCACGGAGACGCCCCCTTGGTCATTCAGCCAGCTCTTAACGGGATCCTCACCCAAATCAAGGCGTAATAGACCTGACGCAAAACCGCCCACAAAGGCCACCGGCTGCCTTACGAGTTCCTGCAGAAATGGGGTCAACTCATCAAAAAACATCGCACGCCTCCTCACTATTCACTGTCTATACTATTCACTGTCTATGCCGATTCGCTGTCTATCCTAACGTGGAATTAAGTCCGTCTCCGGCGGTTGATGGCTTGGTCATAGAGGGCCTGATTTGCTTTGGCAGAGCCTTTTAAGTCCACCAGCGGCTGGGGATAGTCCACCCCCAACTGCACCTGAAACCGCTTTTGCTCCACCGGCTGCAGTTGCCCCGGCAGATGCACCTTTGCCGCCGGGACCTGGGCCAGTTCTGGGAGCCACCACTTGACATAGGTCCCCTCTGGGTCGTAGTCCTGGGCCTGCTTCGGAATGTTGAAATACCGAAACCCCCGTGCATCATTGCCCACCCCAGCGGTGTAGTTCCAATTGCCCCAGTTGCTGCACACGTCATAGTCGATCAGCTGGGACTCAAACCACTCCGCTCCCATGCGCCAGTCAATACCCAGATTTTTGGTCAAAAAGCTGGCTACATTTTGACGGCCTCGATTGGACATAAACCCCGTCGCCGCCAGCTCTCGCATGTTGGCATCCACAAACGGGTACCCGGTCTGCCCCGCTCGCCATCGCTCAAACCGCTGCCAATCCTGTTTCCAAGGGATGGGAATGCCTTGAATGCCCGAGGCTCGAAAGATGCGATCGCCCTGCTGACAACAGATAAATCGAAAATAATCCCGCCAGATCAGCTCAAACACCAGCCAGTAGGTGGAGTCATTTTTGATCCGTTTGGCTTCATAGGCTTGTACTGCTTCATACACCCGGCGCGGCGATAGGCAACCCAACGCCAACCAGGGGGAAAATTTGGAGGAGTAATCCTCCCCCAGTAGCCCATTCCGGGTTTCTTTGTAATGGCGGAGGCGATCGCGTTGCCAGATATATGCGTCCAATCGGTCGAGGGCTGCGGTTTCTCCCCCCTTAAAAGCCATGACAGCGCGATGGTCCCGTTCAATCGGCGTTAGGCCCAATGTCGTCAATGGGGGGATCTCCCCTGGAGTCAGGTCGGCGGGAAAAGGCGGCAACGTCTGGGGTGCGACTAAGGCTGGGTTAATGTTGCTGTAGCGCTCCACCTGCTTGCGAAACTGGGTAAATACCGGTGGTACCTGTACCAATTTAAAGGGCAGATCAGCTTGGTGATAAAGGGTTGTGCCCCAAAACCCTTGACTGCTGCAGTCGAGCACTTTTAGGGCTAACGTTACCGCCTGCTCTACCGCTATCTCTTCTGACGTGACCTCCTGATGCCAATAGCAGTGACTGGCCTTAACCTGGCGAGCCACCTCCGGCAGGATAACTTCGGGATATCCCTGGCGGAGGATTAAATCACTGCCCAGATGACGCAGGTTTGCCCGTAGGTCCGCTACACTTTCTCGCAAAAACTGGGCGCGAAAGGCTCCAGTTTTTGGGAAGCCGAAACCGGTCTGCCCAAATTGACGGGGATCAAAACAGTACACTGGCACCACTGGCTCCCCCGATCGCACCGCTTGCCGCAGGGGCTCATGGTCATGGAGGCGGAGATCGTTACGGAACCAGAGCAGAATGGCCATTGGAAAGTGGGGTTGAAAAGCGGTTGTCAAAAAATCGGGGCAGGAGTGGTCTAAATTTATAAAAAGTTAACAATTTCCCTTGTACTCTACCAGGACAAACCCAATGGCTATTTCTGTGGGCGACATGGCACCAGACTTTACGCTGGCGGCCCAAGATGGTGAAACCGTTACCCTGAGCCAATTCAAGGGGCAAAAGCCGGTGGTGTTGTACTTCTACCCCAAGGACGATACCCCCGGCTGCACGGCAGAGTCCTGCAGCTTCCGGGACAGCTACGAAGCCTTTCAAGACTTGGGCGCTGAGGTGATTGGCATCAGCAGTGACTCCCCGACCTCCCACAGTGCCTTTGCGGCCAAGCACAACCTACCCTTTACCTTGGTCAGCGACATGGGGGCCAAGGTCCGCAAAGCCTATGGGGTGCCCGCTACCCTGGGGCTTCTACCAGGCCGGGTGACCTATGTGATCGATCTCGATGGCATCGTCCAGCATGTATTCAACTCCCAGTTCAACGCCACGGCCCATGTGTCTGAGGCCCTGACGGTGTTGAAATCCCTCGCCCCTGCGTAACCTCTATGTCCCTGGACCCGATCACCGCCCAACTGAATCGTTTGATCGAAGGATTATGCTTCCCTAGCGAGACTGACATGCCCTGGCAGGTGGTGGTGTGGCCAGCCACGAGTGGTGCTGAGATCACGGACGCGGCGCTGCGACGATATCTGGCTCAACCCGACGACGCCCCCATCGGCCGATCGTCTTTGGGGGATTTTGCGGCCCAGGTCAACCGCCGTTGTCGGGGCTATGGGGCCGCGGGGGAGGCGAGCGCCCAGCAGCACCAGCAGTTATTCCAGTATTTAGAGGCACAGCTCTCAGCGGTGCGGGTCTTGCGGGTGGGCCAGGTCACCGTTGAGGTGCTGGTACTAGGCTGTACCGAGATCGGAGAAATGGTGGGGGTGCGGACCCAGAGCGTGGAGACGTAGCGATCGCTAAGAAACCAGTTGGACCGGCAATTGAATCACAAAGGTCGTGCCTTGGCCCGGTACGGAATGACATTCGAGCGAACCCTGATGGTTTTGGACGATGATTTGGTGACTAATGGCGAGTCCCATGCCGGTGCCCTTGCCAATATCCTTAGTGGTAAAGAAGGGATCAAAAATGTTGCGCTGCACCGCATCGGACATTCCCAATCCATTATCTGAAATCTTAAGGGTGACGCCATCCTGATCGGAAAAGCAGGTGGTGATATTGATGCAACTGGGGCTTGCTTCGATCACCTCCCAAGCGCGACCTTGATCCCTTTCCTCCAGGGCATCAATGGCGTTCGCCAAAATATTCATAAACACCTGATTGAGCTGGCTGTAATTACAGGTGATGGGTGGTAGCTCGCCATAGGTCTTGGTGACTTGGATGGTAGGGCGATCCTTAGTTTCTTTCAGCTTGCTCGACAAAATTGTCAGCGTGTCATCGATTCCCCCATGGATATCAAAGCCCGGCTTTTTATCTTTTTCAATCCGCGAAAATTGCTTAAGGGAAGACACAATATTGACAATGCGATCGGTGCCCATGCGCATCGACGCCAAGATTTTGGCTAAATCTCCCGAAACAAAGTCTAGGTCAATGGCATCGACCTGTTTCTTGATGGTGGGGATGGGCTCTGGGCTGTTGTCTCGGTAAAGCTTGACGAGCTTTATCAAGTCATCGGTGTATTCTTCGACATAGTCCAGATTGCCGTGGATAAACCCCACCGGGTTATTGATCTCGTGGGCAATACCGGCGGTGAGTTGGCCAATTGCAGACATTTTTTCGCTCTGGATCAGCTGAGTCTGCATTTGCTGAAGCTGTTTCAGGGACTCTGACAGCTCAGCGGTTCTGGCTTCAACCCGCGCTTCCAATTCCTGATTGAGCTTCTGTAACTTGGCCTCAGTTAACGCTTGTTCCTCAACCTTATGGCTTAACTTCTGACTGAGGTGATGGAGCCGGAGGTGCAATTTAACCCGAGCAATCACCTCCTCCTGTTGAAAGGGTTTGGTAATGTAATCCACTGCTCCGATTTCAAAGCCTTTAACTTTGTCAAAAATATCTGATAGCGCAGTCATAAAAATGACCGGGATTGCCGCCGTCTCAGGATTGCTTTTGAGGCGATTGCAGGTCTCAAAGCCATCAATACCTGGCATCAAGACATCGAGCAGAATTAAATCGGGTTTTGAATAGGCAACTTGCTCTAGGGCAGACTCCCCATCGGGTGCCACTAAGGTGACCCAGTCCTCATGACGGAGTGACTCTGACAAAACCTTGAGATTTGCGGGTTGATCGTCCACCAGCAAAACCTTTCCAATATCAGTTTTATTCATCATGGTTACTGGTACGATACACAGTTTGCCCTCAGTAGTGACTCTAAAAATGCTCGTAAATCTCTCACCTGAAATGCCCCTGTAAATTCTTTGACGGAGTCAATAAAGGGGGCTGAGCTATCCCCATATAGGGGATCTTGGGCTAGTGCTTGCAGCTGATTTTCCAAGGCTTCAATGTCGCCCATTTTTGCAAAAAAGATCAGCTTCTCCAATTTCTCTTGGGGCGGTGGAACCATAGGAGCACCCCCTAAGGGATGACTGGCATGGTCTGTTGCGGTTTGCTTAAGGGCCTCCCCCTTCTGGGCATAGACCCAATCCAATTGGAGCTGTGCTTGGAGGACTTGGATCAGCTCCGATAGATCAATCGGTTTCTTTAAAAAGGCATCGTCCCCGGCGGCAAAGC
>JAQCKL010000180.1 GCA_027592485.1 Cyanobacteriota bacterium | reverse complement strand
GCTTGGCTCACAGTCTGCTCTTGCTGGGCTATTGATATGAAATCTTTCTATTGTTCGAGGTGCCCTCAAGTTAGTGCGGGCTGATGACCCCAGAAAAATACTGGAAAAAATTATTGATAATGCGCTCAAATTTTTATCTCCAGACCCTTTGATCAAGATCACAGGAAAAGTGTAGGGAGGCCAATATACTCTACAGGTGTCTAATCAAGGTCGTGGCATGCAGCCCGCAAAGATTCATTCAATTTGAGCGCAAGCTCCATGGGCAACAGGGTAGTGGCTTGGGCTTGGCGATCGCTCAAGATATCGCAGCTTTATATAAAGGCTCCTTAATCATCCACAGTACACCTAGTGAAATCACCCAGGTCACAGTTACTTTACCCATTCATCTATAGTAGAGACCTTGTTTATCAATGCTTATGGGCATCTATAACGTCACTGGAATAGTTATGGCAGAATCAGATTCTCAAACGGACTCTGGCCTTGAAAATGACCGCAAACGCCACAAAGTATTGGTCATTGAGGATGATGAGTTTATCTTAGATATTGTTTCAGAATGCTTAGAGGCTGAAGGATTTGAAGTTAGACAAGCTCCCCACGGACAAGCGGGTTTAGCATTGGCTCATCAAATTCATCCAGATTTAATTATCTGCGATGTTTCCATGCCTTATCTCAATGGTTATGAGGTATTAAAAAAGTTACGGGAAAATTGTTTGATCGCAGCTACGCCATTTATATTTTTGACTGCCAAAGCCGATCGCCCTGACATTCGCAAAGGGATGGTACTCGGGGCCGATGATTATCTGACGAAACCATTTACCCAGGACGAGCTTTTAGAAGCGGTCAAGGCCCAGTTGAACAAGTTCGAAATTTTTCGTCAATCTTTTAGTCCTGCTCACAACAGCGAGTTGGGGTCTAATGATCAACAGGTTTTTGAACTTAAAAATGCCTTAGAAAATTCAGAATTTGAGCTGTTTTATCAACCTCAAATTGATTTAGCATCGGGCAGCCTGATCGGCGCAGAAGCCCTGTTACGGTGGAATTCTCCTACGAAAGGCTATATTTCACCGGCACAGTTTATTCCCGTTGCTGAAGAGACGGGTTTTATTCTGGAGCTAGGACAGTGGGTGTTGACAGAAGTGTGTCACCAGTTCAAGACTTGGCAATCCCAGGGCTTGCAGCCGTTACGCGTTGCGGTTAATCTTTCCAGCCTTCAGTTCGAGGATCCTAATTTAGAGGGCTATATTACTCGGCTCCTACAGGAGGCCGATATTGCCCCTCAATATTTAGAGGTGGAATTAACCGAGTCTCTCTTAGTCAAAGATGTTGAGTCAACGGTGCAGCGACTAAGTCAACTGCGGGCAATGGCCATCACGGTTGCCATTGATGACTTTGGCACAGGCTATGCTTCGCTGGGGTATCTGCAGCATTTTCCTTTTGATATTCTCAAACTCGATCGCTGCTTCATCTCCGATGTCGATCGAAATTCTAGTAATGCGGCCATTGTGAGTGCCGTCATTAAAATGGCCCATGATTTAGGGCTCAAGGTCATTGCCGAAGGTGTTGAAACTGAAAGTGAACGTCACTTTCTTCGGGAGCATGGCTGCGATGCCATGCAGGGTTATCTGGCTAGTCGTCCGTTGTCGGTCGAGGATTTTGGCCAATTTCGTCGCCAGATTCGCTCATAGCTCACTACCGCTGATCAGCAGTTGCCCTACGATGGCACCTGTTAAATGCTGAGCTGACCCGGAATACGAATGGTTGATTCTGTTTCTGTGCTACTGCGTCAAGGCCGACTCATCACGGCTGGCTCAGTCGGCGAGCCGGTGGATATTGCGATCGCTGACGGGAAAATTCAGGCGATCGCCCCCCATCTCAATATCACCGCCGAGACCGAACTGGACTTGGCCGGGCGGTTGGTCAGTCCCCCCTTTGTCGAATCCCACATTCACCTCGACTCGGCCCTCACCGCCGGACAACCCCGCTGGAACCAAAGCGGCACCCTGTTTGAAGGCATCGATATTTGGCGAGAGCGCAAACAGTCCCTCACCCTTGAGGATGTGAAAACCCGAGCCTTAGCAACCCTAAAGCTGCAGGCCAGTCAAGGTACCTTGTTTGTCCGCAGCCATGCCGATGTCAGCGAACCCAGCCTGATTCCCCTCAAGGCCCTATTAGAGGTGCGGGAAGCGGTCAAAGATTGGATCACGCTGCAAGTGGTGGCCTTTCCCCAGGATGGGATTTACAGTGCCCCCGGTAATGCTGAACGGCTCGAAGAAGCCCTGAAATTGGGCGCTGATGTGGTCGGGGGCATTCCCCATTACGAGCTCACCCGAGAAGATGGGGTGAAGTCAGTTCACCGAATTTTTGATCTTGCGGAACAATACGACCGCCTGATCGACATCCATTGTGACGAAATCGATGATGATCAGTCCCGCTTTTTAGAGGTGGTCGTCGCCGAAGCCCTGCGACGGCGCATGGGCGATCGGGTCACCGCTAGCCACACCACGGCCATGGGCTCCTATAACAATGCCTATGCCTTCAAGTTGATGGGCTTTATGGCGCGATCGCCGATCAATATCGTGGCCAATCCACTGATTAATCTCACCTTGCAAGGGCGTACCGATACCTACCCGAAGCGACGGGGACTCACCCGCGTCAAGGAGCTTTGGCAACAGGGGATTAATGTCAGTTTGGGCAACGATTGTATCCAAGACCCGTGGTATAGCTTAGGCAGTGGCAACTTACTAGAAGTCGCATCTATGGCCGTCCATGGCTGCCAGATGACCGGGCGCGATCAGGTCCGGGCCTGCTACCAAATGATTACTGAGAATGGGGCCAAAACACTCCACTTAGGGAAGCACTATGGGGTTGAAGTGGGGAAAACCGCTAATTTAATGGTTTTAGAGGCAACGGATGCCATTGCAGCGATTCAGTACCGGGCGACGGTTTGCACCGTAATTTCACGGGGAAAAGTGCTGGCCACGACAACCCCCGCCCAAACAACTTGGCAACGAGATGCATCCGCATAATCTGGATCAATCGCTGATTGCGTTGTTTTTCATCCTAAATGTGATCAATAGCCTAACTCTGTAAATATCTGATGAAGAGCAGTTTTACGGGTGCGAGATTGTGCGCAAGGTGGTCAAACTATGAATGAGGTAGCCTATTCATAAATTGACGCCATTATTTCTATTGGGCAGGCAAAAAAATTGTATTCCCCCACTGATTAAGGGTCTAGGGTTAGGCTGCTGGTCGATCACGCGAACGTCGGATCAGGGGTAATGTCAGTGTTGACGGGTGCAACTTCTATGGCCAAGCAAATTCTCGGTGGTCGCTATCGCATCCTCTACCATTTAGGGGGTGGCGGGTTTGGGCAGACGTATTTAGCAGAGGATCGGCATCTCCCTGGCCAACCTCGGTGTGTGGTTAAGCGGCTGCAGCCTCGAACAACGGACGCGGTGTCTTTGGAATCTGCCCGTCGCTTATTTGATGCTGAAGCCGATGCCCTCTATCAGCTGGGCAGCCATGACCAAATTCCCATGCTGTTGGCGCACTTTGAGGAAAATGCCCACTTTTATCTCGTCCAAGAGTATGTGGAAGGCACCCTGCTGACCGAAGAGGTACGGCCCGGACAGCAGCTTTCTGAAGACCGCGTCATTGATTTACTCCAAGACCTGCTTGGCACCCTCTGCTCCGTTCACGAACAGCAGGTGATCCATCGGGATATCAAGCCGTCTAATTTGATTCGTCGCCATAGCGATCGCAAGGTGGTGCTAATCGACTTCGGGGCGGTCAAGCAGGTCAGCAGCCAACCCCTAGAGATGAATGGCCAGGTCAGC
The DNA here is from genome assembly GCA_027592485.1 of Cyanobacteriota bacterium. Classification (GTDB taxonomy): domain Bacteria; phylum Cyanobacteriota; class Cyanobacteriia; order Phormidesmidales; family Phormidesmidaceae; genus PCC-6406. The sequence goes on along the minus strand of JAQCKL010000180.1, from coordinate 4,270 downwards.
ATTACGGTGGCGATCGGGTCCCTGGGCTATATGCCCAATGAGCAATTGGCCGGGCAGCCCACCCTCAATAGCGATATCTACGCGATCGGCATGTTAGCCCTTCAGGCGCTGACAGGCCTAGAGCCCAAACGCCTGCCCAAAGACCCCCGCACCAGCGAGATTATGTGGCGAGAATTGGTTTCGGTGAAACCAGCCCTGGCGGACATCATCGACAAAATGGTGCGCTACGACTTTCGTCAGCGCTACCCCTCAGCGGTAGAAGCCTTCACCGCCCTCAACACCCTCAACCCCAGTCGCTCTAGCTCTGGCCCTGGCCTGACCCTCGGCCAGACGGGTCCCTCTACCCCATCGGACCCATCTGGGGATCCCTCTGGGGGCTACTTGACCTGGCTAGAAAGGGCGGATGAGCTTTTCCAGCAGAGCCAATTTGCCGACGCTGTCCGCTGGTATACCAAGGTGGTGCAGATTCAGCCCAGTGATCTGACCGCCTGGTTTTCCTGGGCCATGGCCCAGGAAAACCTGAACCACTACGAAGCCGCTCTTACGGCCTACGATCGCGTCCTCCAGCATCAGCCCGATGACTATTTGGCCTGGCTCAAGCGGGGCAAGGTACTGGAAAATTTGCAGCGTTTTGAGGGGGCTTTAGCCGCCTATGACGAGGTATTGCGCCTTCAACCCGATAACTACTGGACCTGGAACGATCGCGGCCAAATCCTCGAAAAACTCAACCAACTGGAGACCGCCATCACCTCCTATAACCGGGCGGTGCAGCTCAAGCCAGACTTTCAATTGGCCCTTGGCAATCGCAAACGGCTCCTAGTTGCCTTGAAGCGGGTGGAGGAGCTCTATACCCTGAATCACTATGGGGACGCGATCGCCGCTTGTGACCAGGCCATTGCTGACAACCCGAATGATGCCAATGCCTGGCTCCTGCGGGGGATGGCCCTAGAAAGCCTCAGACATCTCCCCGAGGCGGCTTTGTCCTACAACCGGGTCGTACAACTTCACCCCCAGGATCATGTCACCTGGTTTAAGCTGGGCTGCATTCTAGATACCCTAAAGCGCCCCCAACCCGCGACAGTGGCCTTTAGTAATGTGGTGCGACTCCAGCCCAAAAACCACTGGGCCTGGCACCAATGGGGCTGCATGCTGGAGAAAACCCAAAAGCTGAAGGAGGCCATCTCTGCCTATCAGCAAGCCTTAACCCTCAAACCCGATTTTCAAATTGCTCGGGATGCCCATCAGCGGGTGTTGAGCGAGGCCATGACATCAATACAGGCCCCCCAGCCATCCCAACAGAAGCAGCAGCACCCCAGCAACACAAACGCCCTGACAGCCACCCCACCGCCCGTGAGTCCACCCCAATCGCCGAAAACCTCTGACTAAATAGTACAATTGAATTACTCTATTCCAAAGGCAGTGCAGAGCACTAGCCCCTTTGCTTGGAACACCTCGGATCGCAATGGTCCTTAGCACAGAAGCAATGGGGCTCGCAGTCTTTTTCTAACCGGACTGGCGACTGCCATAACCGCTATGGTTGGTTGGGATAGAACCTAACTATTTATGGGAGACAATATGGCAGAACTCAATGGCGGTGTCGCGATCGCCCCGCAATCAGCCCCCGACACCGATGAAACCAGCCAGGAGACCAGCACCATGACACCGACCGGTGACGTGGACGAGCAAGCGATTGACGATACCTTCGCCGCCCTCAAAACCCTATTGAGTACGGTAGAAAAGCTGCAAAAAGCGCGCCAGTCTGTCGGGGATATCAAACCCCTACTGATTCGCCTGTTAGATGGGGAAATGCTGTCAGGAGAGGAACTCGAAGACCTCAAGGGGGGGATTGGTGGCTTGGGTAAGCTGGTGAAGCTCTACAGCGATTACCAGAGTGCCCTAGAGCAAGCTCAGCCTGCCCGTGAGTTACTCGATGACATTCTGAAAACCCCTGCCAAAGCCGAGGTATAACGCTTTCCAGGTAGGTTTCTGTCATCCAAGTCCCCCTGCGCCCTTGCCCCCTGCGCCTCCATCCGCCTTAATCCTTTTCCTCAGGTTCTGCTGGGGGCTCCGCTGGGGTGGATGTGACATTATCCACCGCCACATCCAAGGCATAGTCCACGGGGCGATCGCCCGTAGAGACCACCACAATTTCGTAATAGCCCGACTGAGGCAATGCCCCCGACCAAGTGCGCTCTGAGGAGTCGGCCAACAAATAGGGCACCGCATCCGTAGGGCTGGGCACATACAACGAGAGTTGGGTGCTGCCTTGGGGAGCCTGTAAGTTCAGGCGCAGCAGTTGGCCTTCCCCCAAACTGAGGGTGTAGACCCGACCAGCTCCGGCTTCGAGGCGATCGCGCACCGACTGGCCATAGGTCCCCTGCTCAAACTGAATTTCCTGGAGGCGATCCCCCGACTGGATCGCCTCCACCGTGTGCTCCGCCAGGCCATACCAAATTTGGCCGATGGGTTGATCGATAAAGTCTTGGTTTGCCCGGTCGGGGAAGAGCTGAGCAAACTGGGCATCGGTGAGGTCGTAGAGGGCACGACTACTGACGTAGCGCTGATTCACCGCCTGCCGCCAGCGATCGCGATCGCCCGCCCCATAGGCCCCCAGCCCCTGACGGGCGCGATCATTCAAATTGCGCTCCAGCAGGTCCAGCCCCTCTAGGGCCAGGGCATCCCAATTGGCCCGCATCTCCGCATCCTCAGGGCTGTCGGTCAGGGCTTTCCCCTCCATGGCAGGGTAGCGCTCGTAAAACAGCTGATCGGTCAACCCGACTAAAAAGCGTTCATCAACGCCCAAATTCTGCCGTTTTTGCCGGAGCGCCGCCTTGCGTGTCTGCTCCTCATTGGAAAAATCAGGATTAGCAAAATCTTGATCCGCCACCTGGCCGGTCGAACCTGAATTCGCCGTGCCCGCCGGTTCCCAGCGATTGGCCACCCACCACACCAGACCGACAGCCCCAACCACCAACCCTAAACCCAGGAAGGCCGAGAAACAGCCGCTACCGCCGGATTTAGCTTTGGGCCGGGGGGGGAGTGGGGTGGCCGCCGTTGCCACTGGCAGGGTATTGATGGCACCTCGGCCAGGGGCTACCGCCAAGGTCGGCTGCGGAGCTGCGGGCAGCGGGTAGGTGCTGGGGGTGTGGAGGGCCTGCATAACCGCAGCCGCTGAACCGTAGCGATCTCTGGGGTTGGGGGCCAGCATCCGCGTCAGCACCTCGGCAAACCGGGGGCTGAGGTTGAGATTTTTGGGCCATTGCCACTGCTTGCTATAGCGATCGTAGAGATCTTGGGGGGCATCACCGGTGAGGAGCACCAGGGCGGTGACAGCGAGGGCGTAGAGATCGGTACTGGGGCTAACGGCACCGGTTTGCAATTGTTCCTCAGGGGCGTAACCGACCTTGCCCAAGCGCGTCGGGTTTGGGGCGTGGGTGATCCGCTGTTCCACCAGGGTCGAAAGCTGTTTGACCCCACCAAAGTCAATCAGCACCGGCATGCCATCGGCATTGCGCAAAATCATATTGTCGGGGGCAATGTCCCGGTGAATCACCCCAACGTTGTGCAGGTAGTCCAACACGGGCAGCAATTGGTGCAGCAGTTGGGTGACTTCGACTTCGCTAAAGCAGCGGCCCGATCGCAGGCGGGTGTCCAGCAGTTCGTGGTAGGTGGGGCCTTCCACATAGTCTTGGACGAGGAACAGGCGATCGCGCCCATCCAGGTAGACCCGCAGCAGTTCTCGAAATTTTGGAATTTGAGGATGTTGAAGTTGGTAAAGCACCCCCGCCTCCCGCTCAAACAGTTGCTTTGCTTTTTGCACCGAGGCCGGGTCGTTCACCTGGGGGGCAAATTCTTTGAGGACACATAACTCATGGAAGCGGTTGCTGTCTTCCGCCAGGTAGGTTTGGCCAAAGCCGCCTTTGCCCAGTTCCCGCAGCAACTGATACCGCCCCCCCAGCAAACCAAACTGTCCTCCGGTTCCCCCCACGGTCATGGCAATTCCTCATCCTTCTGCTCTGAGAGCGTACCGTACTCTTTGGCGACGCTCACCCCAGACCCTAGAAAAACTTCAGTCCTAGGAGGCAAGGTTCCGGCCAATGTCGGGGGCTAAGCGGGTGACATTGTTAAACAAACGACCGGTAAGGACCACCATCAGGGCTTGCCCTTACCCTCCTTTCTATAGCGCTGGCCACTTTGCTTCGGACACCTAGGACCGCTCTGATCCCTAGCGCAGAAGCAAAGTGGCTCGCAGTCTTGTCCTAACCGGACT
>JAQCKL010000179.1 GCA_027592485.1 Cyanobacteriota bacterium | reverse complement strand
CATACTGCCCCCCTTCAAAATGGTGGGGAACAGGCTCGCAATCATCAGGCTTGACCCCACCAAATAAATCACCGCCCGCTCTAGACCCGCTTCCCCCAGGGAAAACAGCACAAATGGCAGCCCCATATTGCCGACATTGGAAAATAGGGTGGTGGCGATTAAGCTCTTGCGGGCATCCGGGACCAGGTTCAGCCCTCGCCCCAGGGCGATCGCAATCAGATAGAGCAGGCCACTGTTGAGAAAAAAAGCAGTGACGATCGCGATCGCAGTGCCCCAGGCCAGGGTGCTATTTGCTAGGCTCATCAGCACCAGGGCCGGTACCAAGGCGTAGATATTGACTCGGGCCAAGGTCGGCAAGTCTAAATCGAAGCTGCGCCCAACGACAAAACCGACCAGGGCGGCCAAGGCAATGGGCAACACCGCTGAAATCAAAACCGTCATACAGCGTTTTTGAATCTAGTGAGGTACAAAAGTAGACTTAAAACCCTTGATGTTAATAGATGGGCTGTCCCTCACCAAGCCAGGAAATGCTGTCAATAAAAATCGCACGATTACAGTAGCGGGCGGTCCCAGACTCAGACCCAAAGCAGCGGACAAAATCTCTCGGCTCACCCGTAATTCTCTGGGCAGGCTTGGCCAGCGCTAGATATGGATGTCACCTTTCTCCCCACCCCCACCGCCGACGGTAGCCAGACCTTCTATTCCACAACCTTTGGGGAGCAGTTCCACAGCCGAGATGGGGCCTACGATGAAGCCCGCCGCACCTACGCCGCCGCCACCAATCTACAAGCCTTAGCCCAACAACAAAATGCCATTGTCTTGCTAGACATCTGTTATGGCCTCGGTTATAACACCGCCGCTGCCCTCGAAGCGATCTGGGCGGCCAACCCCGATTGTGAGGTCACCGTGATCGGTCTGGAATTGGATCCGCAGGTGCCAAAAGCGGCGATCGCCCAAAACCTCACCCAGGCTTGGCCAGAACCAGTCCAGCCGGTCCTCCAAGCCTTGGCCGACAAGGGACAAGTGCAGGGGCGCTGCCAGGGGCAACTGTGGATCGGTGATGCCCGTCAGCAGATCCAGACCTTGGTTGATCAGGGTTGGCGGGGCGATCGCATTTTCTTAGATCCGTTTTCACCCCCCCGTTGTCCCCAACTCTGGACTGTGGAATTTTTGAGCTTAGTGGCCCAATGCCTGAAGCCCGAGGGCATTCTGGCCACCTATTCCTGTGCAGCGGCGGTGCGGGCGGGGTTGCAATTAGCGGGGTTGCACCTGAGGACCACCCGCGCCGTGGGGCGTAAATGGCCCGCCACCATCGCCCGTTGGATTGATCAGGACTTGCCACCGCTATCCCATCAAGAGTTAGAACATTTGCAGACTCGGGCCGCTGTGCCCTACCGGGACCCCACCCTGCGGGATAGTGCTGCGGCGATTCTGGAACGGCGATCGCGATCACAAGCTACGTCAGATTTGGCTTCTACCGCCCTTTGGCGCAAGCGCTGGTTGGCTTGAGTGATTTGTCCGGCAGGTTTCCTCGGGCCGTGCCTGGTGCCTGCCCCGCAACCCCTTAGGGATATGCGGATAAATAGCGTACCGCTTCATCAGGGCGCAAACCCATAGCCCTATGGGCATGGCTCGGATGGGGAAACGGGTTGATTGAGGGGCGATCTATAGCCTAAAGGGCATACAAAAAAAGTGAGGGGAACGCCGGGTTTCAAGTCAAACGAGGTTTAGCTGACTCGAAAAGCTTTTGGGGTCATCCCCGTAAATTGTCGAAACTGCTTGCTGAGATGACTGTGGCTGTTGAACCCACAGTCCAAAGCAATCTCCGCAATGGATCGGTCCGTTTGCTTCAAAAATTGCTTGGCCCGCGTCACCCGCTGTTGAAGCAAATATTGATACGGCGAAATGCCAAGCGATTGCTTGAATAAATGGCTGAAATGAAACTGACTCATGCCCAGCAACCCAGCCAAGTTGGCCAGCTTAATCTCTTGATCTAAATGGGCGTCAATGTAGTCAAAAATACGTTGCAGTTGACGGGTTGGTAAGCCGCCTGGGTAAACGGGTAACTGGGGTTGGGTAGTGGCAAATTGGCGCAGCAGGTTCACTGCCAAAATATTTGCCAGGGAATCCATATACAGTTGATTGCCAGCAGCGTTTTGTTGAGATTCCGTCAGCATTAAATGCGCGATCGCCTCCACCTGGGCATCCCGTTGCTGAAAGGCGGGGATTAGTTGGAGGCGATCGCTACCCTTAAATGTCTCGGCGGCAATTCGTTTCAAAAACAGGTCCGAGAGCTGAATTTGCAAACAGTCTTCGTCCCCCTCCCAGCGAGCGAACAAATGGGTGTTGGCCGGTGTAATTAATAGATCCCCTGGGCGATGGAGCCCCGCATGGGTCTGGCCATCCTGCCTATGCACATAGTGAACCGGGCGAGATGCCAGGGAAATAAACAGGGTGTGCTCATCCTCACAGTGATACGGCCCTTCTCCACTGCCAGGGTTCTGTAAATGTTCGACGCGGATATTTTCCCAGCCCTGGTCGAAATGGGGCGGGTGCAGCGGAGAGGCCATGGGCTTGGGGAGGGGAGCCGGTTCGGTCACAGGGCTGACCCGGTGAGGGTAAATGATAACCCGATCGTGCGATCACAACTCAGGGGCTGAAACCGCTGAGTTGCGATAGATCGCAGGGGCTCAACGGTTACTTGTCATTGTAAAAGGGGGTTCCCCTGAAAAAAAGCGATCGCACGATCGTGATAGTTTCCCCAGAATCAGACAGCCCCATCCGAAGGGTCTCCCTAAGCTGAAACTGTCATCGCTTAGGAGCTCAACCCCATGAAACTCGTGATTTTCGGCGCAACCGGCACCATCGGTCGCCAAGTAGTAGAACAAGCCCTGGAACAAGGGCACATCGTCACCGCCTTTGCCCGTAACCCCGCCAAACTCGACCTCCAACATCCCCAGCTCACCCGCTGCCCAGGGGATGTGATGGATTTGCCCGCTGTGGAACAGGCGGTTCGAGACCAAGATGCCGTGGTCTGCGTGCTCGGCTCCGGGAAGAAGCTCACCGGTACTGTCCGCTCAGCGGGGACCCGACAGATTATCCAAGCCATGGAGAACATCGGGGTGCGGCGGTTGATCTGCCAATCCACCCTCGGGGCCGGAGAAAGCTGGGGCAACCTCGACTTCTACTGGAAATACATCATGTTTGGCTTCATCCTGCGGCAGGTGTTTGCCGATCATGAGCGGCAGGAATGCATCGTTAAGGAGAGTGGGCTGGATTGGACCATTGTGCGTCCGGGGGCCTTTATCGATGGGCCGCGCACGGGGCAATACCGCTACAGCTTTCCAGCCACCGACCAAACGATCCAACTCAAGATTTCTCGGGCAGATGTGGCGGACTTCATCCTGAAGCAACTCTCAGATCAGTCATCCCTGCACCAGACCCCCAGCTTGTCTTACTAGATGATCTGTCAATTTTGAAAATCAGGGTTTCGTAGGTTGGGTGAAACGCAGTGAAACCCAACAATCATGGGCTGCGTTGGGTTTTGCTATCGCGCCACCCAACCTACAAGTTGAAAGCTTACAGAGCACTAGAGGCTACCGATACTTCTTCATGCCCAACTGCTGACGTTTCAAATTAAGGAACTTGAACCATGTCAACCGAAGCCACGTTTCAACTGGTGCTGTTATTGGCCACTTTGCTGTGTTCCCTCGTGGCAGGCTTTCTGTTTGCCTTTGCCACAGTCGTGATGCCAGGGATTAAGACGTTGAATGACCGCGAATTTATCCGAGCCTTTCAGGTTATCGACGGCATTATCCAAAACAACCAGCCCGTATTTGTGGCTGTCTGGATGGGGTCCGTAGTGGCATCGGTAGCAGCGGCAGGACTGGGCTTCGGGCAACTGGAGGGTGCTCAGCGCCTGCTGTTGGTCGCGGCTCCGCTGGTTTACATCCTGGGGGTCCAATTATCCACTTTCACCGTTAACGTGCCGCTCAACAATCAACTCCAAGCGCTGAACGTGGATGCCATGGATGGAGCGGCCTTGAAGACGGCTCGACTGAATTTTGAACCCGGTTGGAATCGCTGGAACCTAGTCAGAACACCCTTTGCTGGCTTGGCGTCAGTCTTGTTAATGATTCTACTTTTTAGGCTTTGAGGATTCGCGCAGTCTGAGCACGACACCTCGACGAAATCGACCCTATCAACGGAGGAGCAGACCATGCAACCATCCAAATTTCTACAAGTTGTTCTGTGTTTGGCAGGAGGCATTGCAGCTGTGATTGGGGCTTTGATTTTGACATCGCCTGTCGCCTTCTATGCCACCAACCACATTGATCTAGGGAACAACGCCAGCTTGCTCAGTGAGATCCGCGCCCCGGCAGGTGCCCTATTCGCCTATGGCTTGCTGATTGTCACAGGGGCTTTTGTCCCGCAACTTACCTTCACAGCGACCCTCTTGGCGACTTTGCTATACCTGTCCTATGGTTTCTCTCGGCTGGTGGGTATGGCAATTGATGGCACTCAACCCAGCCAGGGTCCGCTTCTCGTTGAATCTGCATCTTCCTTTTGATGGAATAGCCATGAAAAAAGTCGCGGTATTTGGCAATGCGGGGGGCGGCAAGTCTACCCTCAGCAAACGCTTGGCAGAAATCACGGGTCTTCCTTTAGTGACGCTAGACCTGATCAAGTACAAACCGGGGGGTGGCGAAGTCCCTGATGGGGAGTATAAGGCCGCCCATGACGCAATCCTGCCGCAAGACCAGTGGATCATCGATGGCTTCGGCTCATTGGAGACGATGTGGGAACGGCTAGCAGTGGCCGAGACCCTGGTGTACTTGGATATGCCGGTGCTTCGACATTATGGGTGGGTGACGAAGCGATTTTTGACAGGGCTATTTGTGCCCCCTGAGAGTTGGCCTAAGGACAGTCCGCTGTTGAAGGGAACGCTGAACAGCTACGCTACCGTAGGGCTCTGCCACAAGAAGCTGACGCCCAAGTATCGGGCCTATGTGAATCAAGTTAAGGCAACGAAGTCGGTCTATCATTTGCGATCGCTTCGGGACGTCAAAGCGTTTTATCAATCCGTTGGAAATCAGCCACGAACTTAACGTTGGCCTGGTTTTTGCTCCGGTTAGCCCCGACTTCCTTATTCTGAACAGGTAGCACAGTCGCGTAGCGGGCTGTTTCCATGGGCAAAAAAGCCAAGTGGCTAGGGCATTTGCCACTTCAGCACAAATTTTTCTTAAATCCTCACCCTGATGCGCGCTTCACCCGCTGTCCCAAGTGCGATCTCCAAAGGAGGATTGAGCCAGAGGGCGGTATATGAACCTAGAACTAAACCTCGTTTACCTTGAAACCCGAAGTTCCCCTCACCCCCAACCCCTCTCCCGGAGGGCGAGGGGAGAGAGAAAAACTACAGTTCTCAACGTGGGCTTGGTTTAGATCACGTTTTTATGATGGTGGAGCCGGAAGCCCAGGTGGCGGATATGCTGCTGACCCATGGGTAAGGGAAAGCCCTGGCAATACCCATCCGGGTCAGGGCACCGCCAATCGGCGTTTTTATTTTCCAGTCGAGATTTTTATGGGGCGCTGCTGGCGATCGCCCCAAAATGCACCTATTCGTTAGAGCGTTCGACAAACTCTCGGCGCATGGCCAGCGCTGAACGCCCTAAAAACCAACTGGCAATCCCAGCAGGGATTGCCAGGATGAAAAACATGACTCGCGTTTGTTGGCCCTGCTCCCGGATTTCCGCTTCAGTGCCTAGGCTGATCTGTAGGCGATCGCCCAGCGGATCCACCAATTGATTGCCTGCAGGCGTCACATCTAGCCCAGCGACCACAACCGCACTCGCCCCTTGGGGCAGCACCGCCCGCTCCACATCCACAATGATGCTGCTCTTTTGAGCGATATAGTCTGGCGGCAGGGGCAGCACCGCCTCACCATATTTCACCGCAACGGTGTAGCTGGTTCGGGCGGAGTCCCCCTCGCGCACATATTCGGGCTCTACGTCCCCTGCATCCTCCGATAGCGGCAATGCAGTCGCGTCAAATGCTAGGGGAATTTGGCGATCGCCATCCGATAAAAATACGGGCGCTGCGGTCTCTTCCCAGTCCAGCAGCGTGGTGGGTTGGAGCCCCTCGGGTGCCGCCGCATCACCACCGGCTTCCTCAGCCCCATCCTCTGCGTCTGATTCATCCCCTGAGCCACTGCCAGACTCACGGGCAATCACTTGCAATCGGCCTCGAATCACTGGCTGGGCCTCGTCGTCTGGCATCGTGGCTGGATTTTCAGCCAGCAAAAAGCCCTCGATTTTGACGAGATCCCGTGAGTTGCCATCGTAGGCGAGCGCTTCCTCAACGGTCATACCGTCAATTTCAGCCAGGTCCCGAGAAGTCGACAGGGTGAGTCCACTAATACTGCCAAACAGCAATCCAAACGTTAGGGCACCCAGCCCAGCCGCACTGAACAAAAGCAGTTGGTATCGGTCATACTCTGGGCGCGACACATTGCGCGGTCGATCGACGAACCAGCGATATCTCATCCGTTGGGGCATAACTCATCTGTCCGAGACAAAGCACTACTGTATGTTCATCACGCCATCTCTGGGCGATTACTGAATGCATAAAAGTATGGGTATTTAAGCGGACCTCACATGAGGCGCTATCAAGCCTGGTCACGCAGCTGTTCCAGCCCATTCAGGATGAGTTCCAGCCCAAACTCAAAGTCATGGAGGCCGTCATAGCGACCCGCCATCACATGATGGGTGAGCCCGTTGAGATGGGGGTATTGATCCGCTGGAATCATGGCCACATAGCTCTCCGCCACATCTGCGTACTCCTCTGCGGCAAAGGGAAAATTCAGCGCTTGCAGCGTGAACCCATAGATGTGGCTGTCGATCGCATTCCAAGCATGATCCGCCATCTCAAAGGAAAAGCCCGCCGCCCGCAAACAGCCGAGAGTGGCATCCACATAGCGCAACATCGCTGGCCCCACGTTCACCCGCGAGACCAGTTCCATCGTGGCCCAAGGGTGACGCAACAGCACCGCGTGGGCTGAGGTAGCTCGCCGTCGCATTGCCTTTCGCCAATCGGTTTCGGGGCTCGGCACCTCAATTTCGCCAGCGACGATATCCACCATGCCATCCAACAGGTCGTTTTTATTGGCCACATGGTTGTAGAGCGACATTGCCTTCACCCCCAGCTCCTGGGCCAGTTTCCGCATCGAGAGCGCTGCAATCCCCTCCTCGTCCGCCAGTCGGATCGCCGTTTGCAGCACCCGATCGCGACTCAGCGGCGCTTTAGCAGTGGGTTCTGGGCTATGGGTCTGAGCCATCTCATTCTTCTCATCACGTACTGGCTCCCCCTTTGGGCAAACGCCCAGGAGGGGATGTTCTGGCCACTCATCTTGACAAACTTACGCCGTACGTTACGCTTACAGTGTAAGTCGAATGAATGGAAGGTTTGACTTGCACCTCAGTCAATGCCCCCTTTGAGGATTCGCCATGGCCATCACCACACCCGCTATCCCCAGTCAGACCACCCTCCAGCAGCGCACCCAGATGAGGGCGATCGCCACCCAACTCAACCTCTCCATGGCCACCCTAGAAATGCTTCGGGATGTGGACCGCCTGGAAGATCTGCCCACTTTCCCGCTGTTGACAAGCGCTTGACCCGTGAGTCGCGGGTGTCCTACAGCATTTTCTTACCTGGTGATGGACGCTCTTTTACCTGAACACAAGGGTTTCAGGACTATTTTTGCACCTCACCAGCTTCAGAAACACTGCAAGCAAAGTGACCAGTGCATAGTACTCAATGCTCTCTATTTGCAAGTGGTCATAGTCATCGGGATTAAGCCAGCAAGATGGGATGAAAGCTGAGAAGGAAGGCACCCTAAAAGAGTGGGTGCCAACAGACTTCAGTAAATCGCAGTCAATCTGCTTAAAACCTGATGCTAAAAGGCTTTGGTTTCGGCATCTGAGACCGGCATCTTGATTTCCATGTAGCTATGCTAAGGATTCATAGACTACGGCAATACTGAACAGGCTCAGAAGGCAAACTGCCAACCGCCAGAAAAAAGGTAATGCCGTTAGAGGATGTTTGAAAAGTCGGTCTTGAAGTAATAAAAGCTCTCAGGGTATAAGTTGCGACAAGTAA
>JAQCKL010000178.1 GCA_027592485.1 Cyanobacteriota bacterium | reverse complement strand
CTTAAGAGATGCGATGGAGCACGTTCTCAAGGTGGTAACGTCTTAACCTAAGTGGCGACGGCTATAGAAAAAGAGAATGGGCTTGATGTATGGGTTTCAATCCAACTCTATGGCCGCTTTGGTTGCAAATCGAAATATGATTTATCTTTGGGCCAGTACTCGCCCAAAGCTATCTATACCCCTTCCTGTGTCCCCCATGACTAATGCTGGTGTTGATGACAAGACCGTCGTCCGTGAATATTTCAATGCCACAGGGTTCGATCGCTGGCGACGCATCTACGGGGATGGGGAAGTCAACAAGGTGCAGTTGGATATTCGCACCGGTCACCAAAAGACGGTGGATACCCTGCTGACTTGGTTGGCGGAAGAAGATAATTTGGCTGGCCTGTCGGTCTGTGATGCCGGTTGCGGTGTCGGTAGCTTAAGCATTCCCCTGGCAAAGGGGGGCGCGAAGGTCAGTGCCAGTGATATTTCCGAAAAAATGGTGGGGGAAGCCCGCGATCGCGCCCAAGCCACCCTCTCCCCTGAACAGGTACCCACCTTCACCGTGTCGGATTTAGAGGAGCTGACCGGGCAGTTTGATACGGTAATTTGCCTAGATGTGTTGATTCACTATCCTAAGGAAAAAGCCGAGGCAATGATTCAACATCTGAGTTCCTTGGCCACCTCCCGGCTAATTCTCAGCTTTGCGCCCAAAACCTGCTTTTACACGATTCTGAAAAAGATCGGCAGTTTCTTCCCTGGCCCCAGCAAAGCCACCCGAGCCTACCTCCACGCCGAAAAAGACGTGGTGGCGATTTTAGAATCCCTGGGGTGGTCGATCAATCGCCGCACCATGAACAAAACCCAGTTTTATTTCTCTACCCTGCTAGAGGCAACCCGCGAGACCCCAGCAAATTAGGGAATTGCCATTCCCAAAGCGGTAGCTAAAATCAGAACAGCATTAGGGGCAAAGGACCGGCCCATGGGTTTAGTCAAAAAAATTGTGGCTTGGGGTTGCCTGAGTTGGGCGGCCTTACTTGTCATTTTTATGGTGGTGATCGCATTTGATCCTGAGGAATCTCCCCAGGAGAAACGGGAGATCGGCCTCGGCTTGCTAATCCTGGGGGCACCACCCGCAGTGGTTGGCGTAGGGTTACTGGCCAATCTTCGCAGCAACAATCAAAAGCGCCTTGAAGAACAGCAAGAGGCCCAAGAAGAACGACTGCGGCGAATTGTCTATGAGCTAGCCGCAGCCAATCAGGGACAAGTCACGTCCTTTCGCTTTGCCCAGGTGGCCCAGTTGCCTGCGGCGGAAGCCAAAGCCTATTTAGACCAATGCGCCCAGGACTTTGGCGCGGCCTACGACTTCACGGATACAGGAGAAATCATCTACCGATTTCCCACCTGATGCTCATTCCTCACCAGGGCTAAAATAGCCCTGCACTTGCGACTCACTCGCCATGGCAACGGTATCAGTGATCAAACAAGGGGCCGCAGCAGCACTGATTGTGGTGGGGGTACTGTGTCTGGGCCGCGCGATTGAGACGGGCCTAGACCGCAACCCCAACCGCGTCGGCAAACGGGAGACGATCACGGCGGGGCTCCTACTCGGGGGTATCGCCACCACCGGCGGCATGGCGTTAGCCCTCAATACCCGTCGCCAGCATCGCCGCCAGCAGCAGGCTCAACTGCAAGCCGTCTTCTTCACGTTGGTAAAGGCGGGGCGGGGGAAAATCACTCCCTTACGGCTGGCCATGGAGGCCCAACTGACGGGGGAAGCGGCCAAAACCTACTTAAACGAACAGGCTCGCCAGTATGACGCCACCTTTCAGGTGGATCAGGAAGGGGGCATCACCTACTGCTTTAATCTGGGTGCGGTCGATAGCCGTCTCCTGCGCCCCCCTGCCCCCGAGTTGGCCTTTGATGTGATTTTGGAAGCGGTGCCACCGGTCAAGCAGCGGGAAATCATTAAAACAGTGCAAACCCTAACCGGGCTAGAGTGGAAAGCGGTGAAGGCCCTGGTGCGTAAGTTGCCCCAACCCATTCAAACGGGGGCTTCCCAACGGACCGCCGAAGACTTTAAGCGGGCCTTAGAGGCGGTCGGGGCTCAGGTGGCGCTCGTGTTAAATACCCAGCGGTAAGGCAATGCAATTATTTTTAGCGATCGCGGCCCTCTTAGGAGCCTTATCGGTAGCCGGGGGCGCTTTTGCCAGCCACGCCCTCCAGGCCCAGTTATCGGAGCGAGCGTTGACAGTTTTCAATACCGGCATTCGCTATCAGATGTACCATGCCCTAGCGCTGTTGGCCGTGGCCCTGCTGGGACGCACCACCCCAGCACCATCCCCTTGGCTAACGATTTCGGGTTGGGCCTTTATCACGGGCGTTGTGCTGTTTTCTGGCAGTCTCTATTTGATTAGCTTGGCGGGCCTCAAAGCCTTTGGGCCGGTCACGCCCCTGGGTGGGGTGGCGTTTTTGGTGGGCTGGGGTTGTTTGGCGATCGCCGCCCTTAAAACCCCTACGGTTTGAAATGTAAGGGTTTGCAACCCACTATTAAGAAGCCACAGCAATTGCACTAATAAGCAAAACTTTGTTTCGAAAGCCCTGTAATTGTGCGATAACCATGGGTAGCCAAGGTGTCCTAAGCAAAGGGGCCAGCGCTATATCTATCCCCCCATATCCCATCCTCCGAGGGTCCGATGAAAAAGCTAATTAAGGGCGTGCGTCGCTTCCAACGCGACTATGTGCCGTCCCACCAAACCCTGATGGATGAACTCAGCAAGGGGCAACATCCTCGGGTGCTGTTTATCTCCTGCTCGGATTCACGGGTGGATCCCGGCATCATTACCCAGGCGGACATTGGCGACCTCTTTGTGATCCGCAATGCGGGCAACATTGTGCCCCCCTATGAGGCCACCAATGGCGGCGAAGGGGCCACCATTGAATATGCGATGGAAGCCCTTGATATTCGCCAAATCATCATCTGTGGGCACAGCCACTGCGGCGCGATGAAGGGACTTCTACAACTGGGGGAATTGGAAGAGAAAATGCCCTTGGTGTATGGCTGGTTGCGCCACACCGAAGCCACTCGCAGGTTGGTAATGGACAACTATAGCCACCTTGACAAGGCAGAAATGATGGAGACCTTGGTGGCGGAGAATGTGCTCACCCAAATTGAAAATCTCCGCACTTACCCTGTCATCCGCTCGAAGCTCTACCGGGGCGAGCTATCGATCCATGCTTGGATTTACAACATTGAAACGGCGGAGGTCTTTACCTACGACAATGATCAGCATGGATTTGTCGCGCCGACGAGCCAAGCCCCCAGTAAGCCCGTGAATGCGGGCAGTTATGCGACCCCGAAGGATCATTTGCCGGGGGTCACTCGGTTGTCGCGTCAACAGGCGGAGCGTATCTATCGGGGCACAGCCGCTCGGTAGCCGTGCCGGGACGGTAGGTTGGGGGCGATCGCGGCTCTGATTCGGGAGCCGGTTAAACATAATAGAGTGACGTGATAGGGTATCCATGAGGTATCTGAGCATTGGCAAATCCCTCGAAATCCGATTTGGGGCTGTAGCTCAGCTGGATAGAGCGGCCGCCTCCTAAGCGGCAGGTCGCGCGTTCGAATCGCGCCAGTCCCGTCCTGTAAAGTTCATTCTCTTCAAGCTTTTGGACCCTGTTCCAGAAGGCTAGGGCTGAGTATCTAGGCAACCAAGCTGCCCGCATCGGGGGTCCTGATCGGTTGAGGGTGACCTGGACTTGCCGCCTGATCTTCCAAGGCGGAGCTGCAGATTTTTTGGGAAACTGTCACCCGCAAGGTGATTCGACGTCGTGCCATGAAAAAAGTATTAGCAATCATTTTGGGCGGCGGCGCGGGAACGCGTTTATATCCCCTGACTAAAACCCGAGCCAAGCCCGCCGTACCCTTGGCTGGCAAGCATCGTCTGATTGATATCCCAATCAGCAACTGTATCAACTCAGAAATCTTAAAAATCTGTGTACTGACTCAATTCAATTCGGCCTCTTTAAATCAGCACATTGGCCGCGCCTACGGGTTGTCTGGATTCCAGCAGGGCTTTGTAGAAGTTTTGGCCGCCCAGCAAACCCCCGCCAATCTAGATTGGTTTCAAGGTACAGCGGATGCCGTCCGGCAGCACCTCAAGTATTTTGAGAGCCTCGATGTCGATGAATATTTAATCTTGCCTGGCGATCACTTGTATCGCATGGACTATCGAGATTTGATTCAGCGGCATCGGGCCACCCATGCAGATGTGACCTTATCGGTATTACCGGTGGATGAACAACAGGCTGCTGGCTTGGGATTGATGCAGATCAACCCCTACACCAGTCGCATCATCCATTTCAGTGAGAAGCCTGAAGGGGAAGCCTTACGAAAAATGCAGGTCGATACCAGTGCGTTAGGGCTTTCGCCAGAGCAGGCCAGGGGCAAACCCTATATTGCCTCCATGGGTATCTATGTGTTTAAGCGAGCCGTCTTAATCGATCTGCTCAGAAAATGTATTGGCTGCACCGATTTCGGCAAAGAAATCATTCCGATTGCGATTGACCATTTCAATGTCCAGGCCTATCTCTTTGATGGCTATTGGGAAGACATTGGTACCATTCAGTCTTTCTTTCGGGCCAATCTTGCCCTAGCGAAGCAGCCGAACCCGCTCTTTAGTTTCTACGATGTGGAGGCCCCCATTTACACCCGGTCTCGCCACCTCCCCCCCACCAAGCATTTAGCCTGTCAGATTGAGGA
Source organism: Cyanobacteriota bacterium (assembly GCA_027592485.1). Lineage (GTDB taxonomy): Bacteria > Cyanobacteriota > Cyanobacteriia > Phormidesmidales > Phormidesmidaceae > PCC-6406. The sequence continues at coordinate 3,457 of JAQCKL010000178.1, read as the reverse complement.
ATCGATGGTGAGTGAGGGCTGCATGTTAAAAAAATGCCAGATTTTCAACTCCGTCATCGGCATCCGTACTCGGATTGAATCTGGCTGCACGATTCGAGACAGCTTGATCATGGGTGCTGATTATTACCAGCCTGATTTTGAACGGCGAAGTACCTGTAATCACAGCATTGTGCCCTTGGGCATTGGGGCCAATAGTGAGATTCAAAATGCGATCGTCGACAAAAATGCCCACGTTGGTTGCAATGTCAAAATCCTGAATGGCAATCGGATTGAAGAAGCCGATCGCGAGGCGGCAGGCTTCTTCATTCGCAGTGGCGTTGTCGTTGTTTTGAAGGACGCCACCTTGCCGGATGGCATGGTGATTTAGCGGTTGCCCCGGCCATTCGTCGCCGTGACGGCGTAGGCCAGTGCGCCAATCCTCAAGACACCACGGCGGGAAAGAATTGTCGGAAGTCTTCATCGCGATCGCTCAACCTCACCCAGTCCACCCCCTGCGTCTGGAAAATCGTGGCCAATTTTTCGCAAGCGGGGCGTTCCGTGGCGTAGTGACCCGCATCCACCAAGATTAAACCCCGGTCGCGGGCGGCTTGAAACTGATGGAACTTGCAATCTGAGGTCAGATAGACCTGGGCTCCGGTCTTGGCCACATCCTCGATATAGCTCGCCCCGGAGCCCCCAAGCACCGCTACCCGCTGGACCGGCTGCTGCAAGCTCGCCTCAGGGGAATAGAGCAGCGCCGGTGGCGATAAGGCCGTCTGGATTTGAATCAGCAGATCCCCGAGCAGGAGCGGCTCAGATAAGTTGCCCACCCGGCCATAGCCCACCTCTGGCTGGGTGGGCACCACCGGGGTCGAGTCTTGTAAGTGTAGTTTTTGACCCAAGACATCGGCGGTGCCGTTGGCCACCTGATCAAAGTTGGTATGGGCACTATAGACCCCAATCCCGTTGCGAATCGCCACAAGCACCATCTCTGCCACCGGGTCACCCATTTGCACAGACTTTAGGGGACTGAAAATCAACGGGTGGTGGGCAAAAATCACGTTCACGGGATTACCCTGCTGTTTGAGGGCGATCGCCTCCTCTAGGACAGCCAGGGTAGGAGTGAGGCACACCAGCACTCCGGCGGGCTCTGAACAGATGCCGGGTTCTATTTGCCAGCCGCAGTTATCCCATTTCTCTTGCCAAGCGGGGGGAGCCCAGGCTTCAAACCCGGTGATCAGTTCTGCAACGGTCATGGCCATGGTGATTGTAGGGTCCTTGAGGAGGCACTGTCTAACGGTATACCCCTGGTTATGGCGAGTGATGACCGCATGACCAGGGAATAGGGAGATTTCCAGACAAGGCGATACCCATAGATACGGTTTCACCATTGAAGACACGACCTGTCGTGGGGGCACCTCTGGTGCCCTGGGGATAGCGCCGATGGGGAAATCACTTGGGGCAGATTGGCGGGCGATCGGCGGCAGGCGGGCACAAGACCCGCCCTCACAAAACCGGTATATTATTGCCGGAAATCGCCTAGGGGATAGGGTTGAATTCAGCCCTTGAGGATCGATCTTTAGGCACTCTGGGGACCCGTGCGTTCCCAGCCCAATTGCACCAGTTGATCCACCAAGTTCTCGAAGGGAATGCCGGTGGCTTCCCAAAGGGTGGGGTACATACTGGTGGCGGTGAACCCTGGCAGGGTATTGATTTCGTTAATCAGCACCTCTCCCGTGGCTTCTACATAGAAGAAGTCCACGCGGGAAATTCCGGCGGCATCCACCGCTTGAAAGGCTTGGACCGCCATCTCCCGAATTTGACGGCTCACTGCCTCTGGAAGATCGGCAGGAATCATCAGGTCGGCCTGGCCAGCGGTGTATTTGGTTTCATAATCGTAGAAGTCGCTGTCGAAGCTGATCTCCCCCACCACAGAGGCTTTGGGGACATCGTTGCCTAACACGGCGCATTCCACCTCTCGGGCGACCACCCCTGCTTCGACAATGATGCGGCGATCGTAACTGGCGGCACTGTCGAGGGCGGCTTCTAGCTCGGAGCGCGATCGCACCTTCGCAATCCCCACCGATGAGCCCAAATTGGCCGGTTTCACAAAGCAGGGATAACCCAGGGTAGCCTCCAGGCGATCGCACAGCTTCGGAAACACACAGGGATCAGACCAAATTTCGGCCCTGGTCACCGGCAGGTACTTCACCTGGGGCAGACCCGCCTGGGTAAAGGCGATTTTCATGGCAATCTTATCCATCCCCAGGGCCGAACCCAGCACCCCAGACCCCACAAAGGGGACCTGCATGAGCGTCAGCAGCCCTTGAATGGTGCCGTCCTCGCCGTTCGGCCCATGGAGGACAGGAAACCAGATATCAATTTGAGCCGCCTGCTCGGGATCCGGCAACCGGGACAGTCCCCCCGATGGTGCATGGGCTTCAGATACCCCTAGGGCCTGGCCCGATCGTAAAACCGCTGCAGCAATCTCACCAAATTGCCACACCCCATCCTTTTGAATGTAGACGGGCACGACCTGGTACTTTTCAGCATTGGCACCTTGGGTCAATCCCCTGGTAATCGCCTGGGCGGAGGCGATCGCCACCTCATGCTCTCCAGAACAGCCCCCAAACAAAACCCCTACCCGCTGTTGCGCCGTCTGCGCCGTCTGCTGCACCATGTGCGGCTCTCCCTGTCGATGGCTTTTGGTCAGCCTATTCGTAACATGTCGAGAAGCAAAAACATAGATCGCCAAAGAAACATGAGATCGCCAAAAAAAACCCTGAGAGGTCTTGTCAGTCTCCCAGGGTTTGGCAATCAGGGTGCATCTACCTCCCTAACCTTCATGGCTGGGGGTGCCCCTCCGGACAGTTGATCCCTGGGGGACGCCAAACCGGTCAACAGAAAAGTGAACGGATCCATCAGACTCGGGGCAAAATAAGCCGTCTAAACTAGAAAACCGTAGGGGTAACGGGCATCCTAACCACAACCGTTGTTAAGTACTCAGCACTGCGGCGTTTAAGTACTGCGGCAGAAACCCTCGCCAAGATTATGATGTTAGCCCCGGTTTCGTGCCCATTTAACCAAAACCATTTAAATATTTCTGGGATAGTTTCACCCATTCAGCATCCCGGTTGAGGTTCATGGTTGATTCCCAACAGCTTGGTTCATCGTCACCATTGCCTATCAACCCCTACCTGGCCGAGGCGTTCCCATCGGCCCCAGGGTCTGTGGTGTCACTTCTGTATACCCTGATCCAAACCGTGAACCAGGCAGCTGATTTTTCCGTGGCCCTAGAGCAGGTGGTGGAACAGATTTGTCGCCACACCCAGTGGGTGTTGGGTGAGGTGTGGCTGCCGTCCGCTGATCAGCAGCATCTCAAAAATAGTGGCGTCTGGTGGGCCTGCGACCGGCCTTTAGAGGATGTTTGAAAAGTTATTCGGTGTCAAAATCGCTACGCGAGTCGCCGCACCATGAT
>JAQCKL010000177.1 GCA_027592485.1 Cyanobacteriota bacterium | reverse complement strand
TCGGTAAACTTTAACTGACTACTCCCTTCCACAACAACTCCTGTTCTCAACCCCTGTGACACTTACCGCCAGATGAATACTCGTCCTCCTAAGCAAAGTGTCTAAAGCTAAATCTTCAGATCTGGCTTTGGAAAAAACTGGGACAATGGGACTTATGGCTGATGATGAACCCCATGGTAAAATCCCTCGACCTATTCACACTCTACAGAACCCACCCAAAGATCATTGATCTCAGGAAAGGGTTTCTAGAAGCTAAATTGTAGCTATGACAAAAATTCTAATCACAGGAGTGGCAGGATTTATTGGTTTTCACTTGGCCAATCGATTTTTAGGTGACGCCACAACTGTTGTGGGCATTGATAATTGCAATGACTACTATGATGTTGAACTCAAGCAAGCCCGCCTAGACAAACTGGCTGTCCACAAAAATTTCCGATTTCTTAAACTTGATATCGCGGATCGTGCTGGCGTCGCAGCTTTATTTGAACAAACCCAGCCAGATATTGTTGTGCACCTTGCGGCCCAAGCCGGTGTTCGCCATTCGCTCTCCCACCCCCATGCATATGTAGACAGCAACCTGATTGGCTTTGTCAATATTCTAGAAGGGTGTCGTCATCACGCTGTAGAGAACTTTGTATATGCTTCGTCTAGCTCGGTCTACGGTGCCAGTACAAAAATCCCTTTCTCAACCCAGGATCGCGCTGACTACCCTGTCAGCCTCTACGCTGCAACGAAGCGGGCCAACGAATTAATGGCATTTACCTACAGTCATCTCTACGATATTCCCACGACGGGCCTCAGGTTTTTTACCGTTTACGGACCTTGGGGTCGCCCTGACATGGCGTACTTTAAATTCACTAAGGCAATCTTAGCGCGACAGCCAATTCCCGTTTTTAATAATGGCAAGATGCGACGTGACTTTACCTACATTGACGATATTGTTGAGGGTATCGTTCAAGTGACCCAGCGAATTCCTCAGCGAGAAAATAACACTTTCGCCGACATCACTTCAGCCCAAGCACCCTACAAGCTCTATAACATTGGCAACCATCAACCGGTTCATTTAATTGACTTCATTACAATCCTAGAAGACTGTCTCGGCGTTGAAGCACATAAAGAGATGCTACCCATGCAGCCAGGGGATGTCGTAGAAACCTATGCTGATATCACCGACTTAACGGCAGATATCGGCTTTAAACCAAACACGACCTTAACAGTCGGGCTCAATCATTTTGTTAATTGGTATCGCGCTTACTATGACGTTTAACGCCTGATTTAATTGTTTTAGGGTCCAGAATTGAGGTTATCCACCTAAAGTTGGGAACTATTCTTAAGTCAGACCTCCGTAACCAGCCGCCAAAGCCGGTGCTGGTTACGCTCTCCCAACTCTATTAGGGTTGCCTCATTTCAGCCCAAATCTGCTATTGAACCCAGTTCATTGTGTGAATGGTAATTTTGGCCCACCCTTCGGGAAGGGCAGAACTCTACCTCTCCACCCCGGAGGGCGTAGCTTGCTTCCCGCAGGGTGGGGAGAGGGAACAAACCTGACAAGTCCCTCTCCCTGTGGGTGAGGGAACCCCGGGGTTCAAGTTGAACGAGCTTTAAGAGCAGATTTGCATGATTTCTTTCATGGGGTCGTCTTGCTTCCCGACATTGATTTCACTTCAGATTTAAGTTGATATATCAGCCATGACAGCCCAATCTAGACAGAAAATTTTGGTTTGGCAACCCTACTTTATGGGGGGAGGGGCCGAGGCGGTCGCGTTATGGATTCTAGAAGCGCTGGGTCAAGACTATGATGTCACCCTTCAGACATTGTCCCAAGTTAGTTTTCCATGGCTAGACGCCATGTATTATACGAACCTTGCTCAGAAAGGCATCAAGCTAGACATTCAGCTAAAACAGTGGATGCGTCTCCCGGCCTATTTTTTGATATCGCAAAATAAAATATTGAGAATGGCCTTGATCTACTGGACTATTCTTGCCCTTAAGAAAAAGGCGGCTGAATATGATGTTGTATTTTCAGCCTTTAACGGTTTAGACATGGGGAAAATTGGCATTCAATATCTACATTGGGTCCATGTGGTAGAGAACGATTATGCTAATGCCACACCATGGGAAAAGGCACTAATGAAATGGATTGATTTTTCCCATGATCGGTTGCGTCAGAACTTTTCAATTGCGAATTCACAGTACACCGCAGATCGCGTCCAGTCCACCTATGGCATCCCATCAAAGGTGATATTTCCTCCCGTCACCACTGCGATTGATGCTCTGCCATGGCAAGAAAAAGAAAATGCTTTTTTATGTAGTGGTAGAATTGTGCAGCCTAAGCAAACCCATCGTGCCATTAATATCTTACGGGTGGTCCGTGAGAAAGGCTTTGACGTCAAGCTTTATATCACTGGTGGCGGTGGCGGTGTTTATGCCCAAAAATATTTGCGTAAGCTACGGAAAATAGTCCGAAAAAATCAGGATTGGGTTTATTTGTATGAGGATTTACCTTACAAAGATTATCTTGATGTTCTAGCGCGCTGTCGTTATGGCATTCACTACAAACCAGAGCCTTTCGGTATCTCAATTGCTGAAATGCTCAAGGCTGACATGATTCCTTTTGTGCGCTCAAAGGGCGGTCAGGTGGAGATTGTGGGTAGCGATAATAAAGGTTTGCTCTTTGAGAATGAGGCCGATGCAGTTGAGAAAATCATTCGTGTTTTAAGCGATCAAGATGCGCAGATCAATATGTTGAAAACCCTGGAACAACGCAAAATGTTGTTTTCAACCCAGCATTTTGTAGAAGAGATTCAAGCGACGGTGAAGCAATACCTGGCTACCGTTGAGCGGCCAGGGGATTGTGCCCAAGACTCTGTCGCCCATGCTTCCGAAGTCCAGTCTTGAGTGGGGGATAAGCAGTCTAAAAGAGCTTGGACATCTGACTTCATCTGGCTTCATTGGTTTTGAATGGACATCAGATTGGGTCGCTCTGCCACGGTGCGGTAGTAGCGCAAGATGCCTTGCCGCAATACCGTTGGGCAGACCAGCGCCATAATCGCATTTCGCACCAGGTACTTCTGAAAAAATAAGCTGAGGCGACGCATTAATCCATTTGCCTCAAAATAGCGCAGCGATAATCGGTGCAGATGATCCACATTGGGATAAATCGACTCGGTAATATCAGTGTTTTCCAGAATGGTGAAGCCTAGCTTTTCGCTTTCTTCAATCCAGACCGCGATCTCATTCATACCCTGCCGCACCGCCATGGAAGCCTCTAGCAGAGACGCCGCCAACTGCAACTCTTCTGAAAACGTCTCAAACCCTGGATTACGATAGGCATCAAACACCACCAACCGCCCCCCTGGCTTCAGCACCCGGTAAAGCTCCGATAGGGTCTGGTGATTGTCTAGGGAATAACAGAGACATTCCACCCCAAACACCAGATCAAACTGCTGATCGGGGAAGGGGATATGGTTAAAGTCGCCCAGTTGAAAGGATAAATTCTGTAAAGACTGGGCCTTTTTTTGAGCCAGTTTCACATTTAGAGGAGTGAGATCGAGCCCCACAAAATCAATATCTGGATGGCGTTGGGCCAGGAATTCACTGTTAAAGCCTTTGCCGCTGCCCACCTCTAGAACCCGTTGGGCGGGAATGGCTTGAAGCTGTTGCTCGACAAATTTGGGTTGACCATAGTAGCCCGCTGCATCAAATACCCCATCTTCATTGAGGGCGAGATGGATGCTTCCCCCTTTTGAGTGGTAGCGGCGATAGCCCCGTTCCGACTGCTGGTAGTACTGGGAAAGGATGTTGCGATCGAAATCTTCCAGTACCGCCGCGATGGAAAAGGTTTCGTCAATTTTTGCGAGGGCATCTTGGAGAGGGAGGATTTTCATGGGCACGTAACAGGCAAAAGAGTCACGTCCTGGAGTCCCATGGACTAAAGCCAGAACGCCAAAGCCTACCTATTGTGCCGCCAAGGCAGCAACCCGGTCTAGCTGGGCCTGGGTATTGGCGGCCCACTGGGGATTATTTTGGGTGATGTAGAGGGTTTTGGCATGGTTCAAAATCCCCTCGGCCTCTTCGTAGTCCCGGAGCTGAATAAAGGTTAGACCAGCACTGTAGTAAGCATTGGTATAGGTGGGGTTAATGGTGGTCGCTTCTCGAAACGCATCGAGGGCCGCCTCGTACTGAGACTGGCCGTAGAGGGCCACCCCGAGGTTGTAATAGGCTTCCACATATTGAGGAAAGCGGTCGATTGCCGCCTCAAAGGACGCGATCGCATCCCCTAAATCTCCCCGCTGCATATACATTCGCCCTAGATGGAAATGGGGTTCGGGGGCGCGGGGGGTCAAGCGGGTGGCCGCTTGTAAAGACACTAGAGCCGCATCGTACTCCCCCAAATCCATCTGCACCAAAGCTAGGTTGTAATGGGCATTGCCGAGATCCGGCTGGATTTCAATGGCCCGCTCTAGGTAGTTAATGGCCTGGTCGCGATTACCCCCCTCCCAGAGGGATGCCCCCAGGTTGGAGTAGGCAATGGCCAAGTTTGGATCGGCTTGGATGGCGCGCCAAAAGGCATTGGCGGCCTCTTGCAATTGCCCCTGTTGACGGAGGGCTAGTCCGAGGTTGTAATGGGCCGGAGCCAAATCGTTATCGAGATAGGCCGCTTCTTGGAAAGAGGAGATCGCCGCCTCCACTTGTCCCGACTGGATCAACGTCAGCCCCCGTTCTAATAGGGCCTCCGCCTCGGAGGTTGGTGCGGATTGGGCAAGGGGAACAGGCAACGGCTGGGGAGGATTGGCCCCAGATGGCCCAGCCAAGAGCATGACCCCCAATCCCAATCCAATCGCTCCGATTGTTCTCCACTGGTGGTGCTGCATGGGCGGCCTGGTCCTTGAATGGGGCTAAATGCGGCGTGATCTGTTCTGCGCGCCATTTGTCTGTTAGTTATATCAAATCCCTTCTGAATCGGATCCCCTCAGCCCAACCCTTTACACCAAGGACAGAATCGCCATCATCGGCCTAGACGATCCAGTCCCTAAGCAGTTACACTGAAGTCAAGAAAAGTTAACAAAAAGTTAGCAATGGCAACTCAATCAGTCGCTGATCGTCATCAGCCCAACTTTCCCCGTACCAATATTTTGAGCCTTGTCTTCTTGATGCTGGGGGCTCCTCACATCTATGGGTTTCTGAACCGCCCTAAAGCCGAGACTCGCTTCCCGAGCGTAGCGCGATACGCCATGATGGCCCTGGTTGCAGGCGCGATCGCCAGCTTGGTAGAGCTATCAGCCCTCTAACCCTGGGTCAGCAAATCTTGAGCAATAACCCTTTTGGGAGAACAGGATGGAGAGTGTTGTGAGGGTAATCACGATCTACCTCCGGCATGAATCACCCTAGGAAGTCCTTTGTCGCACCCTAATTTCTGGTAGATGTCACCGGTTTAGCCAGATGTCCATCACCTCCCGGATTTAACATTCGCGGGATGATAGTCCCATCGCCACCCATCAGCAAGGTCAAGGACTCTACATCTGTCTCGCCATCACATGAATGGCCTTGGCGGTGGCATCGATACTTGTCTTTGGCCTTGGGAGCCATTACGCCGATTGACGGGTGCTCTCAACGCTTGCCCCATTTGGAAACCCTGTAGTGCATACCCTTGATCAATACGCTAGCCTCATTCGTCGCCAGAAAATTGACGAACTGATTGATGCCCTAGAGCAACAGCTCAGGGGTACGGATACTCGTTCAAAACGCCAAACCTTAATGACAGAACTGGGGTTCTGGCGGGCTTGTCGCTAATGGCCACCGCCCGCCTGGGCCAGCAGGCCGCTGAACAGGAGCATCAATGGGTCTCATCCCCAAGCTTGCCGAGGCCAGCCATGTCTAAAGCCAAGTATCCGCAGGTCTCAGAGATAACTTTCAGGGCTGTGGTTGCCAGGGCCACTTTCTTCAACGAATCGTCAATTTTAGGCTCAGTTGCGTAAACGGATAGAGATAATAGAGGGAGAGCGGGTCGTCTTAGCGCCCTTCGATGGATTGAGAAGACGGTTGTGGGCTCAGCAACACAACAACCCTGGCGGCTTCTCCATCATCCTTGGGTCTACCAAAGGAGGAAAACCATGCTTCATAGCGTACTTTCAAATCCCAGCCTCTATATCCTGGTGAAGCTGATGGTGTTGGCCTTGGCAGCTGGGCTGTGGTGGTTCCTCGCAACCCCGATCGCTATATAGCCCGCTCAGCCTTGGGACCGTTACCCAATTCAAGCCACTGACTTGCGCATGGTCACATGTTTAATGCCGACATGCTCGTAGGGTACGCCTTCGCAATAAAAGCCTAATTTCTCGTAGAAGGGAATGGCATGGCACTGGGCTGCTAGCACAACATACTGTTGGCCCTGGCGCTTGGCTTCCTCAAGGAGTTCCGCCATCATCTGACGCCCCACCCCTCGTCGTCGCAGGGGTTTAGCCACCGCAACCCGGCCGATGCGCCCCTCTGGTGTCAGGCGGCCCGTACCGACAACCCAGCCATTCCAGTAGGCCAAGACATGGCGACAAAGGGGATCGAGGGGATCGGTCTCAAACCAAGCTGGGACCTGTTGCTCATGGACAAAAACAGCTTGCCGAAGCTGATGGATATCGGTTTGATACGCGCCATAGTCAACGACGCAAGCAGTAACGGGGCTTTGTAATTTGAGCCCTGCAGCAGTATTCACCCTGGTCATAAAAAAACAGCTTTCAAAGACTAGGCTTGCAAAATCATCAACCATCGTCAAGATGGGCAGCACCAGCTATCCCCAAGGAAAAACGAGCGCCTGGAAACGTTGCCAGACGAGTTTACCCAGCACAAGGTACCGATGTAACCGTTAATCTTTGAGTACAATACCCCATTGATCTGGGTCAAGATCGGTTGATGTTAACCTTGCCCAGATTCGGCTTTCGCCGCTTTATCGCAGTTGCCAATCCGGTTAGGACAGGACTGCGAGCCATTTTGCTTCTACGCCAAGCATCAGAGCGATCCTAAGTGTTCCAAACAGAGGGGCCAGCGCTATAAATATGATCTGTGTTTCTTGTGGCAGAATCAACCGTTAATTCACGGCCAAAACGGGTCAGCGCCAGTTTTTTGGAAATAAAAAGCACATAAGGATTCAGTATAATTGCCATGGCACGAACCCTGGAATCTTCAGGGGAAAAGGGTTGGGCGATTTCCAGGGAAGATAATATCCGTAGGGGTAGTTTTTGTTGATACTTTGTAGCCATCAAGCCAAGGATCTGGCTAAACCCGCCCCTACAATACCGGTAAAAAATTGCTGTTGTGACCCAGCAAGACAAGCTTGATGTTAATGATATTGATTTTGTGAAGTTCCAAAATAGAAGTGTTACTGGCTCCATGAACAACATGAAGCAAATGATCAACCACTTTTATAATTATTGTCCCAGTGACAACGAACAGTATGAGGTGTTGATTAATCGCACCCCATTTAAACTATTGTCCTATCGTACTCCTGCGGAATTATATTCCCTGCATACGCCATTCCACGAGGCCGATTGAGCATATTCTTTCGTCTTGGCATCGGGCAATCCCCTCTAGATAAGGTTTGTGCAGGCGTTCGCCCATCCCTTTAAAACGGATCTAGGCTGGCAGTAGGCCAAGATACCCACGGGTGCCAAGATGCGTAGCACACTGCGGGCTGGGGTTCTCTATTTCGCGATCATCTTCGCCGTTGGCTTTGCCCTCGGGACCACCCGTGTGCTCCTGCTTGTACCGAGACTGGGCGCTGTCACCAGTGAGCTGATTGAGCTACCCATCATTCTGACTGCGGCCTGGAGCCTGTGTGGTCGCCTCGTCGCCCGATACCAAGTTCCCCACCACTGGCAGGCGCGGCTCAGTATGGGGGCGATCGCCTTTACTCTCCTGATGATTGCGGAAGCGGTGCTGTCAGTGGCGCTCTTTGGCAACTCCATCACCGCCCACTTCGCAAGCTATCGCTCCCTCTACGGCGGATTGGGGTTACTGGGACAGGTCATCTTTGCGACCTTCCCGTTGGTGCAATTGCCAGCGGCGATGACTCAGACCCATTCAGGGCGGGGCTAACAAGCCGCTGGGTCGAGGTTGAATAGCTTCCGCCTAATGCGTTGAGGAGGCTTTATGGACGGCACTTTAGGTACTATAGCAGTCGCCAATTGCATTAAGACATAAGCTAGAAGCATTTCCCATCTCCGGTGAGTGCCATG
>JAQCKL010000176.1 GCA_027592485.1 Cyanobacteriota bacterium | reverse complement strand
AGCACGTTCTCAAGGTGGTAACGTCTTAACCTAAGTGGCGACGGCTATATGTAATCGGCAACCTAGTGATCCCTGGGGTTCCGTTGCTTTTCCTTCAGAGTTGCGCCCCTGCTCTATTACAGAACATGAACCTTTTGGGGCAGGGACTCCAACTCTAACGCCTTCAGCCCATCCAAAACCTAGGGCAAATGCCCATCCGTCCAGGTGTCAATAATGAAGCTGGCAAAGGCTTCGCCGGTAAATTGCTCGGCATTACGGAGCCCCCCGGTACTGAAAACATTGATTTCGACCAGTTGACTGCCGATAAAATCGAGACCGGCCAAAAACAGACCATCCTGCAACAGCTTGGGACCGATCGCTGCCACAACTTTAGCCATGGCAGCGGTGACAATACCGGGCTCAGCCCGCCCCCCCGCATGGAGATTGCTCCGAAAGTCTCCCTGGGGGGGAACCCGCTGAATCGCTGCGGGTTGGCCGTTCAGCATCAAGACCTGGCCATTGAAAACCACCACACGGGTGTCCCCGGCCTCGGCCCCCGGAATACAGCGTTGGACCATGACCAAACCCTGGCGACGAATCACATCAATGATCTGACGGAGGTTCTTGTCCTGGGGGGAAGCCACAACGAAGACATCATTACCGCGAGTGCCCTGGAGGGGTTTAAGCACGGCAGGGCCATTCAAGTCCTGGAGGAAGTCGAGGATTTCAGCCGGGGTTTGGCTCACCAGGGTCTCGGGACGGGTGAATTCCGGGAATTCCAAGAGGTAAAGCTTCGTCGCCGCCCGTATCAGCCCATCGGGCTGGTTGATCACGCGAACACCCGCCGATTGGCAGTGGCGGGCCAGCGCCAGGGCGGTGCTGTGGGCGGCAGTATGGTTTAAGTCCCGAGCTGGGTTGGTGCGTAGGAGCAGGAGATCCGTTTGGATGAGGGGCATCGCCGTGGGGGGATTTTGGGCGATCGCCCCCATCAACGCCGCCAAGTCTGGGCTGATGCCAACCTCAAGAAATCGCACTTGTGCCCAGGGCTGGCAATCGGATCGACAGGACAAATCCCCCACGCCAGTGATCCCCACTCGGTGCCCCCGAGCAACAGCGGCGGCCATCAGCATGGCTGTGGTTTGGGAGGGTTGAATGTCGCCGGGATCGTTGACTAAAAAGGTGATCTGCATGGGCATGCTGGGATGGAAGACTTACGGCTCATGGGTCTGGGGATGTTCTGGAGCGAGGTTGGCAGAGGCCAAATTGGCGAGGGACGGTGCCTCGGAGGACAGGTCCTCGATCCGGGCGTAGAACGGATGGTAGTCGTCGGGGGTGGCGATCGCCCCCAGGTTCAAAATCCGCGCCCCGGTTTGGGCCACCGGATTGACGCTCTGCCCAACGACAATGCCATCGTAGGGGGCGCGATACTGGCAGATGACCTCGCCAAAAATATTGCGCTGCTGGGCAATCACCTCACCCGTTTTCACCAAATTTGTGGGCTTCGTCATCACCTCCAACAGACCGCCATGGTCGGTATAGAGCCAACCCGAGCTAGCGCAAAGGACGGACTGCGGCCCCGACTTTAACGGACGGCGGGGGAGCATCCCAATCTCTGCCATCACCCGGCGGACGCCGCTGAGGGAGGCTTTGATCGGGTGGGCCTGAAAGACCTGGGGATCACCAATTTCCACAGTGATGGCGGGAATGCCCAAGTCCATGGCCGCACCCCTGAGGGTCCGGTCTGAGGGGGAGTTGTGCAGAATGATTTGGGGGCGCTGGAGGTGGGCCATCTTCGCGGTGATCTTATTGGTCATATCCGCCCGCACATAGAGGGAGTTGATATTGCCAAAGCTGGCGGTATGGAGGTCAATCAGGTAACCAAACCGACGGACAATGCGCTCAATAAAGCGGTGGGCATAGATCTCGGCAATGTTGCCATTGGGCTTGCCGGGCATGACGTGGTTCATGTCCGTGCGATCGTCAAAGGTGCGCTGGTTGTTCAGGTAAGCCGGGACGTTGACCACCATCACCCCCACGACGGTGCCCCGCAGGCCCTTGAGATCGAGGGTTTCAAACAAACGATGAATAACGGGAATACCGTTGAGTTCATTGCCATGGAGTGCCGCTGTCAGCCCGAGGACGGGGCCAGGATGCTGGCCCCGCGCCACCATCAATGGGAGGCGCAGCGATCGCCCCAAGCCATCATGAATGAGATCCACCATCAATCGGGTGTGACTCCCCCGAGGGATCTGCTCTATATCCAGCTCATCCACCACCTGGGAGCCGGGAATATCTAAGGACGGTCGGCTACGCATCGATCCCATTCATCTCAAGCCTATTCATCTCAAACCCATTCATTAACAGTAGATGGCCTAATGGGGCTGGAGCCTCAGGCTCCAGCCATAATATCTCTGACAAACGCAGGATCTGGGTTCAGGGAGGCAAAGAGGCGACTGCGGAATCCCCCTTTCTGGGTGGTAAGTTGCTGGGCCATTTTGTCGATCGCAATGACCGACAGGACCGTTTGTAAATACCCTTCAATCAAGTCATCTAAGCCAATGCCCAACTGATTGAAATCGCGGCGATCCATCAACATCAGTCGTTCGGACTGACTGGTCCAAGAGCCATCCTCCTGCTTAACAGAAAGATTGGTCCCCAACATATCCCAGGACGCAACGGTGTCATCCAATTGAGCCGTCAGCGGCTTGCGAGCCCGCCGGGCATAAATGGCGACGGGATAAGCACCTTCAGCACTGCTCCCAATCATCATGCGTAGATCCGCAACGTAAATGGCCTTGCGGCGATCGGGCAAGGTCCCCAAATGGTAGAAACGCCCCTGCTGGGTTTGGGAGCTCCACCCCGAGTTGCCGACCAAACTTTGGACAATGAAGCGATCGAAGCGGAAATCAACCTGCATGAACGCATCTAACTCCCGCTGATTGGTCAGGGTGTAAACCCCCTGCCCGGCGTTGCTATAGGGATCCTTAACGACGGCGATGCCGCCCATACGCTGCACCCATAGGGGCACTTCGTTTTTGGCCACATCCCAGATGGTCTCTGGGGTGCGAATCATCAGACCAGTGGACTGTAACTCGGCGTTATAAAAGTCATAGGCTTTGGCTGCCATCAGCTTATTGCGCCCGCCACTTAAACAAACCAGGATGGGATTCAAAATTGCCGTGCGCGTCAAGATGGGAATGCGGCTCCAAGGGCGCTGGGTGACATAGCGAAATGCCGCTCGAATGGGCACCCATTCCTCTGACGGGGTACGAATTTCCATCACCCCATCCACGAATCGCATGGGCAGGTTCTCGTCCTGTTGGAAACAGGGCACGAGCCAAACCGGTTCTCCCGTAATCTCGGCCAACATGGCAGCATAGCCAGAGGTCTCCATTTCATTCTTGTCGTAGAGAACCGCCAGCCCTCCCTTGGGCAGCCGTCGCTGCTTGAGGATTGGCACAAAGGTGCGCTCCAGCAAGGTCCGATAGCCGCTTTGCTCCTGGGCATCGTCCCCAAAGGGCATGGACTTCTGCCCCGACGGACAGGAATTGGTCTCAATTAAAATGATGCGCCGCACCCCGTTATCGGTCGTGGCCGGGAATAAATCAGCGCCACCCCACTGGAAGTACTTGGTGGTGTGACCCAACAACTCGCGAACGGCTTGGGGATCCACTTCCGGGTGGAGATGGATGTAGCGCTCGGCGATCCGTTCATTGCCGAGGCCCAAGAAATGCTGCACCATCGGGTGAATCTGGGCATTGAGGACGCGGGGGTAAAAATGCTCAGGGGGCTCAAAGCTATCGCTTGTCACCCTCACCACGGACTTGGGGCTTTTCATGGTGAAGCCTAGCCTTGTAGTATTGCGCTCTTCATTAAACGGTAAAAAGGGATACCATCTTCGCCATTGGGACTCCCCTTTCAGGGTTGCTGACAAGCCAAGCATTATTTGTCAGGGTCCAGTTGATATCTACCGCTTATAGATCAGTGTTGATTTGAGGGGTTGTCAGGGTTTAGAGCCCCCCTACCCCTCTAAAGTCCGTCGGCCAATAGCCTTTCAGGCATGGCTGCCCTAAGGCTTCGCGTAGAAAACGGGGAGCATCCCAGTCCAGAGAGTGAATAGCCCCATTGATTTTGGCGCAGCCTGCCCGTAGGCGAAACCACTCCAAAGGGCTAGACCGTAGCAGCGACAGCGGGGGAGCAGCCCATGTCGCTTAATTTAGGCAGGTATAAACAGCAGTCAATGGATAGGGAGGTGAATATCGACGCGCCTTACTCCTGGAGACGATCGACCTGGCTATTGAGGTTCCCCAGTTCGGTCTGCAAGCGATGCAGGTCTGCCAAAATCTCATCCAGCGCGGTTCCCTGCCCCTGTTCCGTGGCCTCGACCAGAACATTGAGGCAGCTATTCAGGGCTGCAGCAAATTCATCCCGACTGATGGCCTGATCACCCCGGAAGCTGCCATCAGGATAGCCATTCAGACAGCCATAGGTATTCACTAAATTGTCTACCGCCGTATAAGACCAGTGGCTGGGGGCAATATCTGCCCCAGGGAAGGGAGGAATCATCGCTGCGCTCAGCACCGGAATCACGGCCCCGTGGTGGTGGGCAGAGGCGGTGTCAGGCAAGGCAATCTGGGCCATGGTTTTAGCATCCGTGACGGAGGATGCGGCCAAAGCGACACCGGGGAGGGCGATCGCGGCCATGCCAGACAAGAGCGCCAGCGGTTTGTGGATGGGATGCATAATTGTCTCCGCTGTTGGTTTCAGGCCCATGGGATGACAGGTTCAGACTGAATAGATGGGGTACGAGTTCCGACCCATCCCCAACCGGAACCCTCAGGTGACCCTAATGGTGATAGTATGCCACTCGCCCCATAGGCAATAGCATTACTAGGGTTACGACGGGGAAGCAATGGCGGATTCAATTTGGGTATCGGTACCGGCCACCACGGCCAACATTGGCCCTGGGTTCGACTGCTTGGGAGCAGCCCTCAGTCGCTACAACCGGTTTGGTTTTGACCCAGCTACAGAGACTGATCTCACCATTCAAGTGAGCGGGGCCGAACGGGATCGGGTCACCACTGACCGCAGCAACCTGGTCTATCAAGCCTTTTGCCAGCTCTTTGAACGGCTCCAGCAACCGGTCCCCCCGGTGCGCATTGCAATAGAACTGGGGGTGCCTTTGGCGCGGGGGCTGGGCAGCTCTTCTACGGCGATCGTCGGGGGGTTATTGGGGGCCAATGCCTGGGCTGGCGCACCCTTTTCCACGGCAGAACTGGCGGCGATCGCCACTGAAATCGAAGGCCATCCCGACAATGTGGTGCCTGCCCTGCTGGGGGGATGCCAATTGGCAACGACCGATGACCAGGGCCAAATCACCCTCTGTCCATTGGCTTGGCATGACTCAATTGTGCCGGTGGTGGCGATTCCGGCCTTTGAGGTGTCTACCGCTGAGGCCCGCCGGGTGTTGCCCCAGCAGTACGATCGCGCCGACGTCATCTCTAACGTGGGCCATCTAGGGTTGCTGCTGCGGGCCTTAGCAACCGGCAATGGCGATTGGCTGAGGACGGCCCTAGGCGATCGCATCCATGTGCCCTATCGCCAGACCCTGATCCCCGGCTATGACGCGGTGGGGGCAGCGGCGATCTCAGCGGGGGCCTATGGGGTAACCATTAGTGGCGCTGGTCCGACGCTGCTGGCCTTGGCGGACGCAGACCATGCCGCTACCGTCGCTGAGGCCATGGCACAGGCTTGGACCCAAGCGGGCATTACGGTGGTGGCCGCAGAGGCCCTCACCATTGACAGCCAAGGGGCCACCATCGCATAGGGACTTGAATGCTAGCTGGCATTGGTCTTCTAAGTCGCAACAAA
Source organism: Cyanobacteriota bacterium (assembly GCA_027592485.1). Lineage (GTDB taxonomy): Bacteria > Cyanobacteriota > Cyanobacteriia > Phormidesmidales > Phormidesmidaceae > PCC-6406. The sequence goes on along the minus strand of JAQCKL010000176.1, from coordinate 2,389 downwards.
ACTGAAAACGACCTGCCCGCAAGGCTTTCAGAAAAATCCGACCGAATAGGCTGAAACCTTTGTAGAGAATAGCTTTCAGCCTTGAAATCACAAATCGATAGGCCCGTGCCGACTAGGCATCAACAGGCTTAACTCAAGGTTTACCCAGCAGAGTCCCCTTTCACGATATACAGTGATACGTCTGCGTCGCATTCAAAGAGTTTTAAACGTGTCACGATGTTAGAGAGAGGCGTCATTTATCTGGCAGTTAACCATCACAGCTATCTAGAGGCCGCCTTAATTAGTGCTGTTGCCCTGCGGGCTCAGGATGGGCAAATTCCGATCATCATCATTTCTAATTTGCCCGACCTAAACTACCTTCCCTTAGAGCGGTATGCCATTACCCCCCGTTGTTTAGAGCCGCTGATCATGGCCGATAGCATGGGCCTATCGCGATGGCTCAAAACCCAAATCAACGCCTACAGCCCCTACGACGAAACCCTCTTTTTAGACGCCGATATGCTGCCCCTAGGCAACCTCTCTAGCCTCTGGCCCTACCTGGATCAGGGGGATATTGCCATGGCGACGGATCGCATGGCAGAAATCGGGCTGTGCGATCACGTTGCCCCAGAGGAAGTCCAGTTTACGTTGGATCGCTTATCCCCCCATACAACGCATTTCAACAGTGGGGTTTTGCTGTGGCGACGGACGGCCACAACCGAGGCCCTGTTTGCCCAATGGCATCAAGAGTGGCAGCGGTTTAGGCGGCACGATCAGTTGGCTTTAGCCAGGGCCATTGATCGCACGCAAACCGCTGTGGTTCAGCTTCCCCATCACTACAACCTGTCTCCCCGTGATGCCGAACCGCGCATTAAGCGAGGAGAACCGATCCACCTGCTCCACTGTTGGGGTGGCAAGGTGTTAAGTGGCCGATTCAAGAAATTGGCCCAACGGTTTTGCCCTGAGGCGGTTAGCGCCGTAGCGGATGTGTTTGCCCATGCGTTGGAGCCCGAGCGTCTTACCCGATGAAATTGCGACTGCTATTTCTGTCTACCCCCATTGGTCCCCTCGGCTCTGGACAGGGGGGTGGCGTTGAACAGGTCGTACCCAGCCTGGCCCATATCCTTCAGCAGCGGGGGCATGCTGTCACCATTGCTGCCCCCCAGGGGTCTGTCGTAGAGGGGGTGGCCGTGGTGCAGGTGACGGGAGATTTGCAGCCGACAGCCCATCATCAATGCCGGGATGCGGGCATTATTTTCCCAGGGCGATCGGTGTTGGCCAATATGTGGGACTACGCCTTCCAGGCACGCACCCAATACGATGTGATCGTCAATTTCACCTATGATTGGCTGTCGTTTTATCTGACGCCCTTTTTAGGTCAACCCGTTGCCCATATGGTCAGTATGGGGTCGTTAACCGATGCCATGGATGCAGCCATTGGTGAGGTGGTAAATCGGTTTCCGGGCACTGTCGCCATGCATACCCAGGCCCAGGCCCATACGTTTGCCTTTGGCAAGCATTGCCGCATTTTGGGATGCGGCCTGGATCTGACTCGCTACAGCTTTTGTGATACCCCTGGTCCCTGGCTGGGATGGATGGGGCGAATTTCACCGGAAAAGGGGCTTGAAGATGCGGTGTTGGCCGCCATCCAAAGCCATCACCCCCTGAGGGTGTTGGGCAAAATGGAAGACCCCACCTACTGGGAGATGATCCATCGGCGATACCCCAACCCGCCCATTGAATATCTAGGATTTCAGCCGACGGATCAACTCCAGGCCATGGTGGGTCAATGCCAGGCCCTGCTGATGTCTCACCGCTGGGTAGAAGCCTTTGGCATTGTCGCAATTGAAGCCCTAGCCTGTGGGGTGCCGGTGATTTCCTATCGGCGCGGGGGGCCGGTGGAGATCGTTGCCCACGGCAAAACCGGTTGGCTCGTAGAGCCTGACAGTGTCAGTGGTCTGGTGGATGCGATCGGTCGAATTTCTCTCCTCGACCGTCGGGCTTGTCGGCAACAGGCCGAAGAACATTACTCCCTGGCGGCCATGGGTCAGCGATTTGAGCAGTGGTTTTTAGATGTTGTGGCTGCGAAACCGGCCCCATAGCAGTCGCCAGTCCGCTTAGGACAAGTCTGCGATCTCCTTGGCGTCTGCACCGCCCGCAATAGCATGGGAACTGATGCCCTCAGAGACTTGCCGTCAGGTCTTCGAGGTCCCCTGGAGCAGTTGCTGAAATTCCGATCGCCCAGCGATCACCAGTTGGCGGTAATGGATAAAGCTTAGAATCGCCGTCACGGTGCCCAGCAGACTGAGGGGAATGGCCAAACTCGCCAATTCAGGGTGCAGGGCACTGGTCTCTTAACAGGTGATGACCTGAAACCCTTGTGTCGTCAATAGCTCATAGGTTGAGATGG
>JAQCKL010000175.1 GCA_027592485.1 Cyanobacteriota bacterium | reverse complement strand
CCGCCACCATTTGCCCCAACCCCGACATTTTTTCGGTTTGCACCAGTTGGGCTTGGGTTTGCTTCAGATGGGCAAGGGTTTCCTGAAGCTGGCGGGCCTTTTCTTTTGTGATCGCTGCACTGTCTTTGGCCTGGGTGTAGAGTTCTGCCTGCTGAATGGCGACACCGACTTGACCCGCGAGGGCTGTCAGTAGCTGGATTTCACTGTCTTCCCACTGCCGAGGCCCAGAGCATTGATGGGCGATCAGAAGCCCCCATAAAGTCTCTTTTACAAAAATTGGCACAATTAGATTGGCCTGTACGCCCAAGTGCTGCCATCGATCTCGATGGTGGGCATCAAGTTCAGCGTCAGCTAAATCAGCAATGGCCCTGACTTGTCCCTGTTGATAGAAGTCGATGTGATCCTTATAGAAGCCATTGTTTTTGCCCATTTCTCCCATCGCTGAACGCCAAGGCTCGGCCACGGAGGCGACGGCGACATGGCCATGCCAGGTGTCATCAAAGCGGTAGATCAAGACGCGATCGGTGTTGAAGAGCTGCCGCACTTCATGGACCGTGGTCTGTTGAATGGACTCTAGGCTAAGGGACTGGCGGATTTGGGTCGAGATCTGGTTGAGGAGTTCCTCTTGTTGGGCTAGCTTCCGAAAGGTGGTGGCGGATTGCTTTAGGAGGTCTTCGGCGATTTTGCGTTCGGTGATGTCTTCGATGGTGCCCAGCAAACCAATCACGTTGCCGTCGGCGTCGTGGAGGGGCAATTTACTGGTTTCGCGCCAACCCATGCGCCCGTCAGCCTGACGTTGGGATTGCTTGATGCGCAGCATGGGGGTATCGGTGTCCATGACGCGGCGATCGCATTTTCGATACCAGTCTTTTTGCTCTTGGGTCCAGGGCAGATCGTCGTCGGTCATGCCCATCACCTGCTCGGGATCACCGATGCCTGACATTTCTGCCCAGCGGCGGTTGCACCCCTGATACACCGAGTCACGATCCTTCCAAAAAATGTATTGGGGAATATTATCCAGCACCAATTGCATCAGCTCTGGGGTCTGAACGACGGCACTGATTTGGAGGGGCACCCTGGGGCCGCGCTTTGAGGGACGTTTTGAGGGGCCGATTCGATTGCCTGGAACGGGTTCTGGGGCCGCAGTGGGCACATCATCAATGGAAGCGGTCTCTAAACCGGGCATCTCAACTCCCGTTAAGGCGTCGGGGCTATTCACGAGGGGATGCGTTTCCCGCAGGCCGTTTTTAAACGCGACCGGGCCTGGGGTGGGGATGGCGCGGCTAATGCTCACCACCTGATCCACTTGCCCTTGGGCATCGGTCAGGGGAGTGTAGGTGGTTTCATAGAGCTGCAAGCCCCCATCTATGGGGAAGGGGTGAATGCGGCGTTCGGCGTAGCCTTGGCGTCGTACCGTCGCGATCGCGTCATCGACTTGCCGCCAATATTTTGGCCAAGCAGTCGGGGGTAGGGTTTGGTCGGCCAAATCGGCTAGCTGCCCATTGGTGTGGCCGAGTATGGCATCTGGTCCATACCCCAGGGCCTCTAGGAGGGCTGGGCTGACGGCCCAGTAGCCGCCGCGATCGGCCCCATAACCGGCCATGAGCTCTGGGGAGTTCTCAACCAGTTGTTGCAGCAAACGATTCGGTGGAATGGTTAAATGCGAAGCAGGTACAGCGGTCATCAGGATGGGGGTAGGATGCAGGGCAACGCGATCTCGGCAATACCTACAGGAAATCAAGCTGTAACGAGCAGCAGGGGAACTAGCACGGAAGGGCCTAGTCTGAATGCGGATGGCCGATGGCGCAGCGTTCCGTTGAGTGTTTAGACCGCCAGCAAACTACGGTGCCTATGGAAACCACACGGCATGAAGCTGTGCAGAGCTGATGCCCATCAATCCTATTCTGACGCAACACCTCCCTGATCTGCACAGGGCTTATACGGCTTTTGAAGGCGATCGCAACTCACGGCGCTATCGGTAAATTCATCCCCAAAGGTTCGGGTCAGGCCCGGTTCTTGTACACCGCAATTGACTGAAGCTGCTGGCCGGATCACTCCAAGGTGTAGCGACGGTTGTTGATGCAGAGCTTGCCGGTGCTGTCCGCAAACTCACGATGGGCATCTCGCACCAACTCAAAGGCTTCATCACAGGTGCGGACCCAAAACAGCAGCTCGTAATCCTCGGGGTGAATCAAGCCCTTTTCGAGGGGCCACTGTTCTGCCCATTTCAGAAAGTCGGCCCACATGTCCCCCAGCAGCACAATCGGGATGTTGCAAATATGTTCCACCTGTAAAAGCTGCCAGGTATAGGCCAGCTCTAATAAGGTGCCGACCCCGCCGGGAGCCACCACCACGGCATTGGCCAAGTGCATAAAGTGATCGAGGCGTTTGGAGAAGCGATCGAAGTCCCGCTTGATATCCACATGGGGGTTGGCCCCTTCCTCAAAGGGCAACTTGATATTCAGCCCGTAGGATTTGGTGGTGTGATCCATGCTGGCCGGATCTTCCCGACCTTCGCGATGACCCAGGTTGGCGGCTTCCATCAACCCTGGTCCACCGCCCGTGACCACATCCATCCCCTCACGACCGAGGAGACGGGCCAAGCGCCGCACCTGCTCATAAATGCTATCTCCGGGCTTGAGGCGAGCGGAGCCAAAAATGACTACCCGGAAGCGATCGGGTTCAGACAATAAGCGATCAGATTCGGACATAGGAAACGTTGCCATGTATAGGTTCGGCTTAACCGTTTGTACCGTGAAAGGGGGACGATGGCGGCAATGCAGCGCGAATCGACCGTTCTAGCCCGATGAAATGGCCCTGGCTCAGGGGCGATTTTGCCCAACACCTGAACTTACCTGAACTTTCTCCCATGGTCGGTTCCTCAGCCCTAAGCCATGATCAAACCATCCTGTAGACTCGCATGTGCTCCTTGAGCATGGGCCGGGTTGGGCGCTCCTTCGGGGGATCTCAACCCGGCTTTTCATATCTACGGGTATTGGTGAGGGTGGGGCGGCATCATCGGGACCTTCTAGGTTCCTGAAAACACCTAAGGTGCCACATCGTCAGCTATTTTATAGCAGTCGCCAGTCCGGTTAGGACAAGACTGCGAGTCACTTTGCGGCGGCGCTAGAGATCAGAGCGATCCTAGGTGTCCTAAGCAACGTGGCCAGAGCTATAGGATTAAAAAATGCAAACGCTTACCCTCACCCAACCCGACGACTGGCATCTGCATTTACGGGACGGTGCCGCACTGCAAGCGGTTTTACCCCACACGGTGCGTCAGTTTAGCCGCGCCATCATCATGCCGAATTTGAAGCCCCCCGTGCGCTCGGTAGCGGATGCGGCGGCCTATCGCGATCGCATCCTCGCAGCGATTCCGGCGGGCAAACGGTTTGAGCCATTGATGACGCTCTACCTCACCGACAACACCGACCCCGCAGAAATCATCGCGGCCAAAGCATCCCAGTTTGTTAAGGCGGTCAAGTACTATCCAGCCGGTGCAACGACCAATTCAGACTTTGGGGTGACGGATATTCGGAAGTGCGATCGCGTCTTTGAAGCCATGCAGCAGGTCAACATGCCGCTATTGCTCCATGGCGAAGTCACCGATAAAGCTGTTGATATCTTCGATCGCGAGCAGGTCTTTATCGAGAAACACTTGATCCCGCTCAAGCAGCGATTTCCTCACCTGCGGATCGTACTGGAGCACATCACCACCTCAGATGCGGTGGAATTTGTCTTGGGCAACAACAACATTGCGGCCACGATCACGCCACAGCATCTATTGTTTAACCGCAATATTCTCTTCAAGGGGGGGATTCGCCCTCATTTTTACTGCTTGCCCATTTTGAAACATGAGGCGCATCGTCGGGCAATTTTACAAGCGGCCACCTCTGGTAATGCCAAGTTTTTTCTGGGGACCGATAGTGCCCCCCATGGTCGCAACAGCAAAGAAACGTCCTGTGGTTGTGCGGGGTGCTTTTCTGCCTTACATGCTATGGAGTTATATGCAGAAGCGTTTGAGACTGTGGATGCGATCGATAAACTGGAAGCCTTCGCCAGCTTTTACGGACCTGACTTTTATCAACTGCCCCGCAATACCGAAAAAATCACCTTAACCAAAACAACGTGGCGCATTCCTGATGAGGTGCCATTTGCTGAATCTGGACTCGTGCCTTTGCGGGCAGGGGAGGAGATGACGTGGCAAATGGCATGACCGGGTTGAGAGATCCTGAACTTAGCTGAACTTTTTGCTATGGCGGGCTGCCCATCCCTCAGCCATGATTAAACCATCCTGTAGACTCGCATGTGCTCCTTGAGCATGGACCGGGTTGAGGGCTCCTTTGGGAGTACTTCAACCCGGTTTTTTATCTCTGGTTTTAATCCTCATGACATGGGCTGGGGCGGCGATCGCGACCCGTAAACGCGACGCGCAGTTGAGTCCAACGATGATCAGCGGTGTTTACCATGACGCTCCAAGCATTTACCCCCATGCAGGCATTGCGGCGCAGCCTGCAAATGGTTTTCCAAGCCGCACCGATCGAGTTGCGCCGACTGGCGTGGCTGAACTTGCTGACCGGGATTGGCCCCTCGGTGTCTTTATTTTTGGGCAAGGTGGTGATTGACGAAGCCTCAGCGCTGGTTAGTCAAGGCACCCTTGAGCAACCCTTGGCAGCGCTCTTGGCCAATCGCACCCTGCTGTGGAGCCTGGTGATTGCCCTGGGGCTGAATCTGGTGGTGGACTCCGTGGATGCGGTGGGGTCGTCGCTGTTTGCCTCCCTGCGCGATCGCGTCGAGGGATTTGTGCGGGGCAAGGTGTTGGAGAAGGTGGCCTACTTTGACGACATTGCCCTGTTTGAAACCCCCGAACTGCTGAACCTGTTGGAGCTGACCGAAAAAGGGTTAGGCCGCATCCAGCGGCTCTCCTTTATTGTGGCCGCCACCTTCATGGGGGTGTTTACCTTCATTCCCTCGGTGCTGGTGTCGGGGTCCATCGGCGGGTGGGTGCCCTTGGCCCTGATTGCCTCGGCCATCCCGTCGATTTTTGTGGAAATGCGTCACCACAAAAAAGCTGGCGGGTGGAGGAAACCCAGGCCAGCATCACCCGCAAGATGGGCATTTACAGTAAGGCGATTACCAGCCCCGACTACGCCAAGGAGGTGCGGTTGTTTTCCCTGCAAGGGGTGCTGCTGGGGCGCTGGCAGGGCCTGTTTGGGGACATGTTCACCAAGATGGAGCGGGTGCGTCGGGAAGGGGCGCTGACGGTGATGGTTTGGGCTTTGGTGGGGGGGCTAGGGGTGGCCCTGCCCTATGGCTATGTGGTGCTCGGCGTATTGCAGGGCAGTCTCACCCTGGGGGATTTGGCCCTCTACACCGGCATTATTTTGCAACTGCGCCGTAGCTTGTTTATCTTGATTGCCCACACGGGGGATATCTATGATGTTTCCCTGGCCACGGTGCCGATTTTTCAGCTCTTAGACCTGGTGCCCCAGCTCCATACGGGCAGTCAGCGGTTACCGGCCATGGCCAAGGGCCAGTGGGAGACCCTTGCCCCCACCGTTCCCGCCGCTGTCAGTGGGACCCCAGGTATTCAGCTCAACCAGGTGAGCTTCCATTATCCAGGGGTCGATCGCCCCATTTTGCAGGACATTGATCTGACGATTCAGCCAGGGGAAATGGTGGCCCTGGTGGGGGAAAACGGAGCCGGAAAGACCACCCTGGCTAAGCTCCTCTGTCGCCTCTATGACCCCACCGGTGGACAAATCCTCTGGCAGGGCCAAGACCTGCGGCAGTTGGATCTGAATGGGTTGAGATCGCGCATTGCCGTGGTCATGCAAGACTATGCCCGCTTCCCCGCCACCCTGCGGGAAAACATCGGCTGGGGCTATTTCCCCAAGCTGCAAGAGGATGAGGCCCTGGGGGTGGTGCTGCAAGAAGCGGGGATTGAAACCCTGCCCAACACCTTGAGCCAGGGGCTGGAAACCCCCCTGGGTCGCCAGCTTGAAGACGGCATCGATCTCTCTGGGGGGCAATGGCAGCGGGTGGCGATCGCCCGCGCCCTGATGCGATTGGGCGAGGCGGCTCTGCTGGTGTTTGATGAGCCCACGGCGGCCCTGGATCCCAAAAATGAGCAGGAGATCTATCGGATCTTTCGCCAGATTGCCCGAGGGCGGATGGCGGTGGTGGTCAGTCACCGTCTGGCTTTGGCAAAGATTTGCGATCGTATTATTGTGCTTGAGCAGGGAAAAATTTTAGAGAGCGGCAGCCATGCTAACCTCATGGCACTTGGCGGACGATACCAGCAAATGTTCAACCGTCAGGCCAGTAGCTATGTCTAAGCTGCCTTAACGATCTCCCAGGAGGCCGACCCATGATGAACGCTGAACTTGCCCTTAAATGTGCCCAGCTCAGTCAGGAGGTCTACCGTGACTTTGCCAGTATCAAGTTCAATGCTGCCCATAGTGCTCAGGTCACCTTAGTAGAAGCTGAGGTCCCTGAGTTCGCCAATGCCGAAACGCCGAAATCTCCTAAAACAGACACCCAGGCAGCGATTTTGCACGAGCCTGACATTAACCAGGTGATCCTGGTTTTTCGCGGCAGTGAAAGCAATACGGATTGGTTTAATAACGCCCAATTCCGCCAGAAGACCTATCCCTATGGGGACAACAGCAGCACGGAGGTGCGGTTTCATCGGGGCTTTATGGCGGCTTATTTCGCGGTGCGCGATCGCCTCCAGGCGGTGATCCAGCAGTACCCCACCGCCACCCTGGTGGTGACGGGCCACAGTCTGGGGGGAGCCTTGGCCACAATCGGCTCCCTGGACCTGCAATACAACATCACCCAGCACAGCCAGCAACCCCTGGCGGTGTATACCTTTGGTGCGCCTCGGGTGGGGAACCAAGCCCTAGTCGATTCGTTTACTCAACGGGTGCCCAACTGTTATCGGTTTGTCTATGGTCGTGACTTAGTCACCCACATCCCTCGGGTGTGGCAAAACTATCGCCACGTCCCCAATGCTCAGAATTTACCCGCGCCTGCGACCTGGAAGTTCTTTACCCAGAGCCTTAAGGATCACGACATTAACAACTACATCACGGCGCTAAAAGGCCGTTCCCCGGCTGCTGTGAATGGCCTGAATGCGGGGGCGGATTGACATTTGGGGCAAGAATTCAGGAGTCAGGAGCTAGGAGTCTTGCTCTTACTGACTTCTGGCTCCTGACTTCCTTCTCTAACCAGTTTTCCCGGCCTAAATTACAGGCCGGTTTGATGCATTCAGGTGAGAGGCACTACGCCAGCTTTTGGCGCTTGAGGCGGGCCGCAACCACCCCAAAGACCACAAGGCCAACCCCAGCCGCAGGCTCAGGAATCTTTGAAGTCTCAGGGGTTGACGTCACCGGCAGGCGCTTCATGGAGTAGACCGAAATGTGGGAGAGACCAGCCGCACCGCTGCGGCCATTACTCTTCTGGGTGATACCGGCCACATCAAACGTGCCGCTGCTAGTCGCTTCTTCTAAATCCTTGAAGAGGTAGGCGGAGTAGAAGGTTGAGGCCTTTTGCACCACCACAAAGGGACCGTCGAGCCCTTCTGTAAAGTTGAAGTTACCCCGTTGGAGTTCTCCCCCGATGTCGGCCACTTTGTCGCCCCCTGAATCGGACTTGCCGAACAAGGACCACTCACCGTTAAGGGCATCAACGGCACTTGCAAAAGCCGCATCTTCGGCATCGTTAGCATCATAGCCACTCAAATCCGTCCAAGCCTTGCCATTGCCACTACTTTGGCGATTGAGATAGTCAATAAAGCCGACCTGAGAATCGTTGCCGGTAAAGTTGCCGCACTCGCTAGCGGCAAAATCCTCACCTGCGGTGGTGGCGGTGGCGTCAAAGACGCTGCAACTCCCTTCAACCCATTTCGCCTGGGCAGGGGACAGGATAGCGGCAGCCATGACCAGACCCGTGCCTAAAACAGTTGCTGTAGAAATCTTTTTAAGCATAGTGCCTCACCGCAATCCTTACTGCTTGGTCTAAACCCTGAAATGCACAGGTCACATTTCAAGAGTACTGATTGCGACTAGACTTCTATAACCGCAAACCCACAGAACTTGAAAAACCTTGGTTTCATGGGGTTTGGGTACTTTCCCGCAGGGTGGCTTACGTGGTTTGCCGATTGTTTCATTTATAACTGAATCTGCCTTGGGTCTGGTGTTTAGACTAAGTCATGCCCAAGTAGCCCCATCGCGTTGGATAGGGCTACTTGGGCTGTGGAA
>JAQCKL010000174.1 GCA_027592485.1 Cyanobacteriota bacterium | reverse complement strand
CTTCAAAATCCCCGGCAGGTTGTCCATCAGCTCTAGCCCCACCACCATCAGGGCTGGAGGGACATTGCCTTTGAGCTGCGTTTGAATGGCTCCCAGCAGGCTAGGAATTTTTCGGGGTAACCGCACCGCCGCCGCTTGGCCGGTGCTGACAAACTGCTCAATCACGGTATTGCGCAACCGATGGTAATTGCAGAGGGCTAAGGTCAAGGAAAATTCCCCCGCTTCCCGCCGTAGACCGGTTTGCAGTTCGCTCAGGCTGGCCTGGTTGTGGTGGAGGCGATCGGCATCCGTCAGGGGTGCGGTCATGGCTGTTGCGCCTGCCACTGGCGAAAAATGTCCGTTTCCGTCAGCACCGGGTTGAGATCTACCCAGCGGCCCCGCTCATCCCGATATTCATAGAGAAATAGACTCCGCAGCAATCGGTTATAGTCGCTGCCCCCTTGGAGATAGCGGGTTTGGGCCGCTTGAAATAACAACTGCCATTCCCCTGGGTCAATCAGCCCCAGCATGTCATTGCGCTCATCCCGAATCACCCGCTCCAGGGTGGTGCGCTGCACGGGGGGGTCCTGCTTGCGGAGACAACCGTAGAGGTAGCGCATCAGGTTGCGCATGTGGCCACCGCTGATGGTGCAGAGGCGATCGAGGGTGTCCCCATCCTCAAAGACCTGCTCCAGATATTGCAACCGATCCTCCGGGGTGTGCTCCGGGAAGGCCCGCGCCAGAACCATTTGGCGGAGTTGGCTCAGGCTGGTGGGGTTGAGGGTGCCCTCAAAATTATGGACGGGCACCATGGTCAGCACCGAGGGGCTCACCCCAAACCGGTTGGTGAGGATGGGCAAATCATCGGAAAATACCAGGGACAAGGGGATGGTGTAGAGCACATGGCAGGCCAGTCGCTTCAGTTGATCGCCCCGATCCACAAACAGGTATTCGGGCTGGAGGCGATCGCCCGGTTTCGGGGCATGGGCCACCCGATCCAAGTTATCGACAATGGCCACCAGCCCCACCTTGCCCATTTCCTTCAGCTTGGTGATCGCCGGTTCCAGCAGCTCTTGGTTGATGGCGTCAATGATGCTCTTGGTGCGGGGCTCTAAATATTGATGGAGCTGCCCCCGCAGTTCGGCGCTATCTTTGGATTGGGCGGTGAGGGTGGCAAACCCCGCTGAGAGGCTCAGCTCCGAGATCTCGATCGGCATTTGCAACGTGTCGCTAATGCTCTGGAACAGCCGCTGGAAATAACTGGGGCGCATGGTCACCCCCACTGATTCCAAACTAGTGGAGACTTGGCGGGCAATCACCATCAAAATATCGGTGACCTCCACATCGGACATTTCGAGATCGCGATCGGACTCAAAATACACCACATGGTAGTCGGCGGCCTCTAGGGTGGTTTTGAGGCGCAGCAGTTCGGTGGATTTGCCCGAACCGATGTGGCCCGTCAGCAGTTGGGTGGTGGGTTCCTCGGGGGAGAGACGAATGATCGTGCGGGCCAATTCTTCGACAATGTCGCCCCCCCGCACCGTCGAAAAGTTGATGTAGTAGCGGGCATCTTGGATGGGTCGGCTCGGGTTAGCGGCTCGGTAGAAGGGATCAATATCCAGAACCATGAGCGCTCCCCTCTCCTGATAGCACGACCTTTATAGCACTATCCCACCTGATGCCTGTGCCACCCCTGTTCTCCCCAACCGACCCGGAGGGCGCAAACCCCTCCTGCCTCCAACCGATTCGGAGGGCGCAAACCCTTGCGCCCCTAAGCCACCCATTCACCCAATTACCCTTTCTCAACCCCATAACCGCCGCCGCTCCGGACCCTTGAGGCGAGCGTGGGTTTCTCGCAGCAGGTCTGGGATCGGTAGTTGGCTGGGGCACCGGGGCAGGCAATCGCCGCAGTCGGTGCAGCGATCTCCCCTGCGCCCCGGAAACCAATGACCCGCCCGCTCAAACATGCTGTAGCGGTATTCCCCAAAGGACTGCATGTCATAGGCCACCGCCAGATTCCGCAGCCGCAGAATTTCGGGAATGTTAATGTCCTCCGGGCAGGGTAAGCAGGCGTAGCACTGATGGCACTGGCTAGCCCCTAGGGTCCCATGGGCTTGGGTTGCTAGGCGATCGAGGGCGGCCTGTTCCGCCGGGGTCAACGCATCGGTTTGATCCGCGACCTGCAAGGGATAGGCCAATTCTGCGGGGTTGGCCGGTCCCACGCTCAGGGTGGTAATGGCCGGATCTTGCAGCAGCCAACGATAGCTGAGGTACAAGGGCTCGAAGGGTTGGCAGAGCTGCCGTAGGGTCTCCGGCGGCTGATAGAGCTGCCCCCCCTTATCCCCAGGGGAAATGATAAATACCCCCAGGTCTTGGGCATGGGCCAGATCTACGGCGCGGCGATGGCGCTGAAAAAATAGGTAGTAGTGGAGATTGACGAACTCAAACAGGTTCGTGGCGATCGCCCCCTCAATGACCTCCAGAGAACCATGGGTCGAGAACCCCACATGGCGAATCTGCCCCGCCGCCTGGGCCGCCTGCACCGCCGCCATGCAGCCCTGGGGATCACTGATCCAAGCCAGATGCTCGATGGTGTTGATGCCGTGGATCGCCAAACAATCAATGTGCTGAAGTTGCAGCCGCTCCAAGGATTCGGCGATCTGCTCAGCCATGGTGGCGGCATCAGGGGTGGGGGGGATTTTGGTGGTGATCACCAGGTCAGAGCGTTGGGCGGGGGAGAGCGTTTGCAGTGATTGCCCCAGCAGTTGCTCGCTCTGGCCGTAGCCCCGCGCGGTTTCCACATGGTTAATGCCTCGGTCGAGGGCGGCCCCTAGGGTGGCTTGAAAGGTGGATGCGGAGGCGAGCGATCGCATCGTCCCCAAGGAAAACACCGATAGATTCAGTTCGGTTTTGCCAAAGCGACGATAATCCATCGACGAACAACCCGAGGTGTGTTTACAAAGCCGATTTTGACCCCAGCTCCATAGGCGGGAGTGGGATCGTCCTGAAGGTATAGCAGTCGCCAATCCGATTAGGACAGGACTGCGAGTCACTTTGCTTCTGCACTAACGATCAGGAGGGCGATCCTAGGCAAAGTGCCCAGTGCGATAAAGGGGCCAGACAACGACGACCCCACCGTTGGCAAAACGGGTGGAATGGAGGTCAGGTCAAGAGACCTGTCAAATAAGATACGTGATAAGTGTGATTGCCCTGGCTAGAAAGGTAAGCCATGAACTGATTACGTGAGCTGCATTTAACTGATGAGGCCAAGCCCAATGCTTCATCAGTCAGGTGTAGGTGCAAAAGCTACTGATAGTTGACGATGCGGCTAAAGCTACTGGGCTCTAGGCTTGCGCCCCCGACCAGTGCCCCATCGATATCGGACTGGGCCATGATCTCGTCCACATTGCTGGGCTTCACAGAGCCACCGTACTGGATGGGGACATCTTTGTGGGTCAGCTGCTGGCGAATCAGACCAATGACGCGGTTAGCTTCGCTAGTTTCACAGGTGTCACCGGTGCCGATCGCCCAAATCGGTTCATAGGCAATGATCAGGCGGCTCTGATCGGCATCCACCAACCCCCGCTCAATTTGGCGCTGAATAATCGCTTCCGTTTCCCCAGCATCTCGCTGCTGCTTGGTTTCACCCACACACAGAATGGGGGTAAGACCATGGCGCTGGGCCGCCTTAAGCCGTTGGTTGACGGTCTCATCGGTGTCACAAAACAGTTGTCGCCGCTCACTGTGCCCCACAATCACGTAGCGCACCCCCAGCTCAGTCAGCATATCGCCCGAAACCTCGCCGGTATAAGCGCCACTGTCTTCCCAGTGAATGTTTTGAGCCCCGAGTTGCACCCTGCCACCGTGAAGATGTTTAGACAGCGTGCTGAGGGCCGTAAACGGCACACAAAGAATGATTTCCCGATCATCGGGAGTTTCTGAAAGCTGACTGACAAACCCTTGCAAAAACGTCAGGGACTCCGCCTGAGTTTTGTGCATTTTCCAGTTGCCAGCGAGAACGATCTTACGCACGAATTATTAGGTAACAAGGGACAGGCGTAACCTACGCATCCATGAATCCTACAGGCAAAGCTGACCCGGAGCAAATCACCGTTAAGCCATAGTTACGCCAGCACATGGCGAGCGATCCCAATCAATTCTTGGGTGAGGGGATGCTTGGGGTGGCGCAGGCAAAACAGCTCGCGGCTACCCAGCAACATCATGTCCTCTGACATGGGCAAAACCCCGGCAACCGGTACGTTATAGGTCTTTTCGACCAGTCGCCGCACCCCGTCAGCATCCAACGAACTCAGCACCTTATTAATCACAAGCATCAGCTTAGGAATCCCTAAATGCTGGGCCAGCTCAACGGTCACCGCCGTCCCTTCAAAGTCTTGACCATCAGGGCGCAAAATCATGAGCAACATATCTGACAAGGCCATGGCCAACAGGGTTTCGTTGTTGACGCCAGGGTGGGTGTCGATAAAGACATAGTCGAGGTTGAGGCGTTCGGCCAGGGTGTTGAGGCCATCACTGAGCTGGGTGATTTCGTATCCTTCGCTGACGATGCGAGTGATTTCCTCGGTTTTAAAGCTGCCTGGGGCTAAGTAAATCGACCCATTGCGTTGCTTGACCGCCTCAGGGGTAAGGTTGTACATCACCTCCTCAATGGAGCAGAGTCCCCACAGGTAGTCATTCAGGGTCCGAGTGACATTCGCTTGGCTGAGCCCAAAGGGAATATGGATGCCAGGGGACTGGAGGTCTGTATCCACAATGCCGACTCGTTTACCGGTCATGGCGATCAAGGTCGCCAGGTTGGCTGTGATGTTGGATTTGCCGGTGCCGCCGCGAAAAGAGTGAATGGCCACCAATTTGAACATAACTTTATCCCTTCAGTCCCTGAGGCATCTACTGGCTGGGCAAATTGTAGGACAGCCTGTGGGAGGATGGCAGGATTCTCAGCTAACACGGGCTTAACGAATACGCTACTCAACACAAAGGGGGGAAATGGCTTAAGCCATTTCCCCCCTTTGCCTCAGGCTGTAACTGAGCTAGCGCCGGAACCCGCGATCGCTATTCAATTAAACCAGCATTAGATATTGTTGCTGCTGCCGTGAGTTGCGGTGCGGTGAAAGCGGTGAAAGAGGGCTGGGTGGGGTTGTTCGCCACTAGCATCAGTGTGTCTTGTACTTGATTAGATAAGGCCACCGCTTTGACATCATAGGTTTGGGTTGCCAACTTCGGGTAAATGCCAATCCCAATCACTGGCACCAGTAGGCAAGCGGCCACCAGCGCCTCCCGAGGACGAATGTCCAACATCGTCGGGACCTGCTTAATCACTTCGCCGGAATTGCCGTAGAAAATCCGGCGTAGCATCGACAAGAGATAGATGGGCGAGAGAATCACCCCAATGGCAGCCAGGATGATAATGGTGACCTTGAAAGTGGTGCTGTAAACATCACTGGTAGCCATACCAAGGAAAATCGCAATCTCGCTCACAAACCCACTCATGCCAGGCAATGCCAAGGATGCCATGGCCGCTGCGGTGAAGAAGGCAAACGCTGTCGGCATCTTGCGGGCCATCCCGCCAAGCTCATTCATATCGAGGGTGTGGGTGCGCTCGTAAGTGACCCCAGCCAAGAAGAACATCACCGCCGCAATCAACCCGTGGGAGAGCATCTGCAACAGGGCACCACTCATGCCAATGGTGGTGAAGGAGGCAAACCCAATTAAGATGAAACCCATGTGCGCCACCGATGAGTAAGCCATGCGCCGCTTCAGGTTGTTCTGGGCTAGGGCGGTGAGAGAGGCGTAAATGATGTTGACTACGCCCAGAATGGCTAGGAAGGGAGCCACGTAAACATGGGCATCGGGCAACATCTCGATGTTCATGCGGATGATGCCGTAACCGGCCATCTTCAGCAGCACCCCAGCCAGAATCATGGAAACGGCTGCGGGGGCTTCACTGTGGGCATCGGGAAGCCAAGTGTGCAAAGGGAAAATCGGCAGCTTTACGCCAAAGGCAATCAAGAAAGCCAGGTAAGCAAAGAACTGGAAGGGGAGTGAATATTCCTTCAGCGCCAAATCCGTGAAGTTGAAGCTGACCGCATCGCCGTAGAAGGCCATCGCTAACGCCGCCACCAGAATAAAGATGGAGCCGATCGCGGTGTAGAGAATGAACTTCGTAGCGGCGTATAGGCGCTTTTGACCACCCCAGATGGAGATCAGCAAGTAAACCGGCACCAGTTCGACTTCCCACATCAGGAAGAACATCAGCATGTCCTGGCAAAGGAAAACCCCGACCTGAGCGCTGTACATCAGTAGCAGCAAGAAGAAATACAGGCGGGGCTTAAGTTTGATGTTCCAGGAAGCGAGAATCGCGAGGGTGGTCACTAAACCGCTGAGTACCACCAAGGGCATGGAAAGACCATCTACCCCCAAGGACCAATTCATCCCGAGTTGAGGAACCCAACTGTAGGACTCAACCAACTGTAGACCCGAGTCGTGGAGAGAGAAGAATCGACCGAAGGTATATAGAATCAGAGCAAATTCTGCTATTCCGACACCCAGGGTATAGGCCCGTATGGTTTTGTGGTTGCCTGGCAAGAGGGGGATCGGCAGACTCGCTAGGAGCGGAAAAATTACAAGCGCAGTCAACCACGGAAAATGTTCGCTAATCATCACACTTCACGGAGGTTCCGGTGAGCAGTTGTCGGGGGGAGCGGTTGGAGTCGTTGACTAGCCTCGGGCGTTGTTACAGGTCTGGGGGTTTACCCTGGCTTGTTTCGCCGCGGCCAAACTCAAATAGATTGGGTCGCAGGGGAGCAGCATCACCTTCAACAAGGTCAAAGGCGCACTATGACTAGGCGACTAACCTCACGGGGGCAAAATGAGCATTTCTACTTATTGCCCCGTCTGGAACTTAGTATAGACAACTTAATGAACTTTTAATAACCTACTTTACTTAAAAAATTTGGAAGTCAGAGCTTGATTAAAGCCTCTGTGAAGGGTTTCAGGGCTTTTTAATGGTTTGAATTGATTTCTTTCTATTCCAACGCTTGCTTGCATTTAATTTAATTTAGGTGAATTATTGATATTTATCTGTAACATTTTCGGTTCAGTGGTTAGTTTTCGAGTAAAGAGAGATTCTCGAAGATGCTGATGCAAGGCTTAACGGCTTGACCTGGGCTGGATGAAGAGGGGGCAATTGGGCGAGGCGTCGGCTATGGGAGGCGCTGGGGCTCAATCGCCTGATTCCCACCGCAGAAGCGGTGTGGCGAGGGCGATCGCTGCCCCAGTCACCTGGGGCTAGACCAGTAGCGTCAAGGGCATCCCCGGAAAAGCAATAACCCGTTCGGCAGGCCGAATCAGGCTGTCCCCCTGCGGCAATTCCAGGCCGGTTTCTCGGAGGAGAATCCCTTTACCGTTGGGATAGCCAAGATGATGCCAGGCTATCCCCAAAGATCCCTTGCTCCTCAGCCGCTCAACTCCCGAATAACAGGTGGCTTGCGGCTCCTGTTCCGCTACAGGCCCCAACGCTACACTGGATATACTTAGATCCCACTTTCCGCACTCCGAAGTGTCACACTCAGGAATTAAGCCTGAAGCCATTGCAGACAGGGCATTCCAGACCCTTGTAGTTCATTCCAACTACTTTCAGGGCTTTCTTAACAAGGATTGGTTATTGATAATTCGGCGAGAGAAAATTCCTGCGATCCTCATTCTTTCGTTCTAAATACCCAATGTGCCAGTTGAGAGGGCGGAATGTCGGTTCTAAGGTTCTGAAGCAGAGAAATTGGTAGACCTTTCCCAAGGCCACTTTTTGAATGGGCTTGAATTTTGCTGGGGCTGACCGAAATGCCTTTTCAATCACCTGCAGGCAGCCCTGTTCGATCTTAGCGACATTGGCCGATCCGGAGCCCTCAACGACGCGATATTGAATGTGGTAATGGGGGCTTAAAGCCAGATCAGATCGTTCAGCTAAGCGAATAAAAACATCCCAGTCATCGGCCCCATAGATGCTTTCATCAAAGCCGCCAATCGCCACTAATGATGACCGCCTCATCAGGGGATTAGAGGCGGTCATGAGGAAATTTCTAGCCAAGAGTTGTGGGTAGAGCGGCTTGTCGCTATGGGTCGGATGAATACGACGGATGGGCTGCCCTGACTCATTAATCATGTCAATCCAGCTATAGGCCATCGCTGCCTGGGGTGCCGCTTGCAGAGCCTGAAGCTGCTGTTCCAATTTCTGCTGATGCCAGAGATCATCGTGATCTAGGAAGGCAATAA